>NZ_JBFTRY010000026.1:0-35068 GCF_056399745.1 Dyella sp. 01N36 | reverse complement strand
GCTCAGTGCCCTGAGCCAGCGCCACGGAACGACCCGGTTCGTCAYGCTTCTCGCCGGCTGGGCTGCGCTTCTTTCGCGGCTGTCCGGGCAAGAGGATGTCGTCATCGGCACGCCGATGGCTAACCGCGGTCGTGCCGAAATCGAGCCGTTGATCGGATTCTTCGTGAATACGCTGGCGCTGAGGGTGGATACGTCAACCGCTCCCACGGTCGCCGAACTCCTGCAGCAGGTGAGTGATCGGGCGCTGGAGGCGCAGGAAAATCAGGACATTCCTTTCGAGCACGTGGTGGAGCAGATCAATCCAGCACGAAGTCTTGCGTACAGTCCGCTGTTTCAGGTGATGTTCGCATGGGAAAACGACGACGGCCTCCTGCTCGACTTTCGCACCCGCGAAGCTTTGTTCGTTCGGGCGCGGACGGTCCAGCGGCAAGGTGAGCAGTTCGGGGGCGCCGGACAAGGCACTCTTCCAATAGCCAGCTTTCGCGCGTAGAAGGTCCCCGGACATCCAAGTCCTTTGCCAGGTCGCGTAATCGGCGTACTGGATACCCAAGGGCGGCAGTGGATCCACTGCGCCCTGCAGAAAGGCGGCGTATAGGGTATTGAGCTCATGCATGAACACCTGCATCGACCATCCGTCGGACACGATGTGGTGCATCGTGATGAGCAGCGTGTGGCTATCCGTGCTTTCACGTAGCAAGCGCGCGCGAATCAGCGGCCCGCGCTCCAGATCGAACGGCTGCACCGATTCGTCGTTCGTCAGGCGCGCCAGTTCCCCAGGCGACGTTGCTTCCTGCATGAGGAAATCCATGGATGTCGCCTGCGGGGCGATACGCTGCATGGGCTTTCCGTCGATCTCCAGGAACGTGGTGCGCAAGGCATCGTGGCGCGCCACGATGCCATCCAGCGCCTGTCGCAGCGCCATGACATCCAGCGCGCCGCGCACCTTCCATCCGCAGGACAGGTGATAAGCCGCACTCGCCCCCTCGATCTGCGCCAGAAACCATAGGCGCTGCTGCGCAAAGGAAAGGGGTTCGTACGCTTCCCGTTCCCTGCGGATCACCGGAGGGATCTGCGACGGCATCGCCTTTGCCACTTGTTCGGCGAATTCCCCAAGCGTGGCGCTCGCGAAAAGTGCGCGGAACGGTACATCCACGTTCAAGGCATCGCGGAGCCGCGAGATGACCTGGATCGTCAACAGCGAGTGCCCGCCCAATTCGAGGAAATTATCGTTTCTGCCGATCCTGTCCATCTTGAGAAGATCGGACCAGATGGCGGCAATCAACGCTTCGATCTCGTTGCGCGGCGGTTCGAACGTGCGGCTGACAAAGGCTTCCTGTCCCGGGGCGGGCAAGCTCCTTGCGTCGAGTTTGCCGTTCGGTGTCAGAGGCAATCTGTCCAACTGGACGAACGCCGCAGGCACCATGTAATCGGGCATTTGCTCGGCGAGATGCTTTCTGAGCGCAGCGACATCCATGCGCACGGAAGCGGAGAAATAGGCCACAAGACGCCGGTTTCCCGGCACGTCCTCCCGCGCGAGAACGGCCGCTTCGGTCACCCCGGCGTGCTCCGAGAGCTTCGCCTCGATCTCGCCCAGCTCGATGCGGAAGCCACGTATCTTCACCTGGGAATCGTTTCGCCCCAGAAACTCGATGGTGCCATCGGGAAGCCAGCGCCCGAGATCTCCCGTCCTGTACATCCGCGCACCGGGAACGTTGCTGAAAGGGTCGGCGATAAATCGCGCGGCAGTAAGTTCGGGCTGATTCAAATACCCTCGCGCCACACCGACGCCACCGATATGGAGCTCTCCGGACACACCCACCGGCACCGGCTGTCCCTGTTGATCGAGAAGGTAGTTCCGCGCGTTTGCGATGGGACGGCCGATGGGTGCGCTTCGATGCCGTTCGGCGATCTCCTGATACAGCGTGGAATAGACGGTGGCTTCCGTCGGTCCGTAGGCATTGACGATCGTGAGTCCCGGCGTGGTGCTTTGAAACCAGTGCAAGTCTGCCTCGGAGAGCGACTCCACGCCCACGAGAACATGCTTGAAGGGAAGTCGTGCGCCGGAGGTTTCCAGCAGCCCTCTCAGGTGGCGAACAAAGAAGGGCGGCAAAAATGCGAAGTTGATTTTTTGGCGCGTAAACCAAGCAAGGAGCGCCGTGGGATCTGCACGAATAGCTTCGGGAACGACCTGGAGCGTTCCACCTGCGCAGAGCGTTACAAAAATCTCGAAGACGGTTACGTMAAAACAAAAGCTGCCCCACATGGATGCCTGGAACGGATTGCCCCGCCCAAAATCCGGACATCGAGCCGCCCAGTCGAAAAGCAGGTTGATCACGCCTTTGTGCTCCACCATCACCGCTTTGGGCGTGCCGGTTGAGCCCGATGTATAGATCACATAGGCCAGATTGCCAGATGCCAGATCCTTGTCGAAAGGAACGGGGTTGGTATCGGGATGATGGTCGACCTCACCATCCAGGTCGAGTTCGGTCACGCCGTTCGCCCAGGCGTAGGTGTGACCTCCTTTCGTCAGAAGCACCGCGGGAGCGCTGTCCCTCAACATGAATTGCAGKCGCTCTTCCGGATAGGCGGGATCAAGCGGCACATAGCAACCGCCCGCCTTCAGGACAGCAAAGATCCCGACCATCATCTCGACACCACGCTCCACGCAGATAGCGACGCGGCTATCGGGCTTGACATCGAGCAATCGCAGTTGATGGGCGAGACGGTTGGCTTTCGAATTCAGCTGTCCATAGGTCAGCTGCCTGTCACCGAATACCACTGCAAGAGCGTCAGGATTCCGGGCGGCTTGTTCCTCGAAAAGCTCGTGGATGCATTGATTGCCGGGATAAAAAGCGTCCGTGGCATTCCACGTGTCAACGACAAGGCGACGTTCGGCGTCMGACATGATCGGCAGATGCATGATGCCTTTCGTCTCGTCTGCCAGCATGCCCTCCAGCAGCAGGCAGTACCTTTCGATGATGTGTTCGATGGTGTCACGCTTGAACAGCGCCGAAGCGTAAGACACGCAGCCCGTGATGCCGCCGCCATGCTTTTTGATCGTCAGTACAAGGTCGCAGCCAGTGTCTTCAAGGCCATGATTGGCGCCATCCTCCATCGAATACAGCGACTGCATCGATTCGCTGTCGCCCTGATCCAGTACGAACATGGCCTGGAACAGCGAATGATACGAAGGGTTTCGAACCAGTCCCGTCAGTTCCACGATCTGACCCAGGCGCATCTCGCTGTGCTCTTGGGCAGCGTTCGCCTGCTCTTTCGTGCAAGACAGGAATTCCGCCACTGTTGCCTGGCTGGAAAGGCTTAGCCTCAGCGGAAGCACGCACGGCAATGATCCAACGAGCAATGGCGTTTCCCATCGCTGCTGCACCGGCATCAACGTACCGACGACGACATCGTCCTGACATGAAAGGCGCGCAAGAAGCGCTGCCCATCCCGCCAGCAACGTTATGTGCGATTCAAGTCCCTGATCGCGCTCAAGCTTTTCAATGCCGCCTTGCAAGGCGCCGCTGATCGCGAAGGTCACGGTAGCTTCGGCACGATCCAGCGCCGCAGGACGCGGAAAATCCGTGTGTATTGTCAGGCGTTCCGGCGCGCCGGAGAGCGTAGTTTTCCAGAAGGCTGCCTGCTTCTGGGGCGAATGATCATGTCGGCCTTGGCTACTGCTCAATTCCCTCTCCCTGTGGAAAATGATTCATGTCCTTCGCATAACTGACGAGCATAGTTTGCACGCAAGTACTTCCGCAACCCGGTGCAACGTCGTCATATTTCACGTTCGCAGCAGTCTTGCCCGCCGAGTGCATCGCGTAATATTTTTCGAGTCGCCCCGGGTTTGTTGCGTCGCCGCGCGCTACACATCCACGATTTTCTCGCACCCAATCGAGCGACATGCATGAAGATCTTTTTGATGATGCTGAAGAATTTCTTTCAGACTTCAGGAGTGCGTTTATGGACAGCGAGCGTCGGGTGATGCTTTGCACCACGCGATGGCTTGAGCTTGGAAATGACGATGCTCGAATGCCACCAGCCTTCGTCATTGCGTTTTCGGCGGCAGCATTCKGTCTTTCGGCGTTCGAAAGATATGACGTGCTGCTCCCTCAGGCACTTCAGAGAGCAGTTCCAAAACGGCAGGCTGAGTTCCTGATGGGGCGACTCGCCGCCCGTCACGCCGTCGAACGCCTGGGTATCGAGGCGTCGACACCGCACATCGGCACGTCGAGAGAGCCACTGTGGCAGGCGGGTATCACTGGCAGCATCACGCACACGGGCGACATAGCTGCCGCTGTAGCCGTTCTGTCATCCACCGTAAAAGGTATTGGGATCGACATAGAGAAAGTTGTCGATGCACAGGCACATCCCGCACTTCAGGAGTTTGTGATCACGCCAGAGGAGCAAGTGTTGCTGGAAGCGCAGCGGGAACATTTTTCAATCAATACGCTTCTTACGGTGGCGTTCTCCGCCAAGGAGAGTCTGTTCAAGGGCCTGTTTTACAGCGTCGGACGCTACTTTGATTTCAGTGCAGCGCGAGTCTCGAGACTGAACGTAAATGCTGGCCGCTTGACGCTGGTCCTTGAGGAAAGCCTTTGCCCTGCACTGCTCAAAGGACGATCCTTTGAAGTCTATTTCAAGATGATTTCGGTGGACACGGTCGCGACGAGTTTCGTCTGGTGACGATATTGAGAGCGCGCCGCGGGCGACCATCCACCAACTGCCTTCAGCCGGGAGGATAGCGTCATTGATCGCCCCAAGTCCGCACCGGGCGCCCGGGCCAGGCATGGGTGCATCTTCATGGGGCCAGCTTGGCGGCATGGCGCGTATCGATTGCTGGGATAGTGACCACGATGGTTGCTACTGGCGATAACACGGGCTAATCACCCTCCTCTTGATAGCCTCATTGGGACGTCCGCTTGGGTCGGAAGCAGACTTGGCGCACGCCCCTTCTTCTTCTCTGCAAGACGGCCTCTCGTCCGGGCGTCTTCTGGTCTGCTCGGAAAGCCCAATTTCTATGAAGCTCCATCAAGGACTTCACGAATCTTCGCCGCCAGATCGTCAAACCGAAACGGCTTGGTGATGAGATGTACGCCGCGATCCAATCGGCCCTGGTGGACAATCGCGTTCCGCGCATAGCCCGTAGTGAAGAGAACCTTTACCTTTGGCTGGATGAGTCGAGCTTCTCGGGCCACATCCGCGCCTGTCATGCCTTTGGGTAAGACCACGTCGGTAAAGACGAGGTCCACCTCCCGAATGGAAAGGATCCTGATAGCCGACGGCCCATCGGCCGCTTCAAGCACCTGGTAGCCAAGCTGGGTTAATGCGGCGACTGTGTAACCACGTACATCAGAATCATCTTCAACGACCAAAATGGCTTCCCCGGGGGAAGCGTGTGGAGCGGGATCTAAAGTATTGTTGTCTACACTGGCGAGGTCGCCGTCGAGACGCGGCAAGTAGATCTTCACCGTCGTTCCATGTCCCATCTCGGAATAGATCTGGACGTGACCATGAGACTGCTTAACGAAACCATAGACCTGGCTAAGTCCTAGGCCGGTACCCTTGCCTTCAGGCTTCGTCGTAAAAAACGGTTCGAAGACTCGCGGGACGGTATCGGCCTCCATGCCTGTCCCTGTGTCGGTCATGCAAATAACGACGTACTGACCGGCCGCCACTTCAACATGTCTGGCGGCATAAGCATCGTCGATATGTCCATTACTCGTTTCAACGGTCAGACGGCCACCGGTAGGCATGGCGTCGCGTGCGTTCACAGCGAGATTCAGTAACGCACTTTCCAATTCATTGGGATCGGCTTCCGCTTTCCAGAGCCCCACACCGAGCACACTTTCAACTTCAATCGTCTCGCCTAGTGCACGATGAAATAGCTCCGACATGCCGCGGACGAGGCCGTTGACGTCGATGGGCTTGGGGTTCAATGGCTGACGTCGTGCGAACGCAAGAAGGCGCTTGGTGAGCGCCGCCGCTCTCTCTGCTCCCGTCATCGCATTTGCGATGGCCCGGCGCGACCCTTCCATGTCCGGGGGCAACGTGAGAGCGACAAGCTCGAGATTACCCACAATGATCTGTAGAAGATTGTTGAAATCGTGGGCTATGCCGCCGGTCAATTGTCCGAGAGCCTCCATCTTCTGCGCTTGCCGGAGCGCTTCGCCGCGCTCGTGAACTTCTTTTTCCAGATTAGCGTTGAGTTCACGCAATAGAGCTTCTGCTCGTCGGCGTTCTTCGATTTCCTTCTGGAACGCGTTGAACAGGCGGGCGTTGTCGATTGCAATCGCCGCTTCACCGGCGAGCCCATCGAGATTCTGTTCCGATCTCTCGGTAAAGACTCCCGCCTGCGAATGCCCGAAAAAAAGCCCTCCCAGAACCGCTCCGGAACGCGAAATCACGGGAACTGCCAGGTAACTGCGGACGGGAAGATGTCCCTTGGGCATGCCCGCGCGTGGCGCATTCTTTCCATAACGCGGGTCTTGGGTAATGTCGTCCGAACGGATAATGCCTTCACCGCTAAACGTTGGCGCAAAGACTGCGGTATTGCGAGGCATCGGGAACTTCGAGAAGGCCTCACGTGGGGCGCCAGAGAGGGTATAGAGCGTGTAGCTCTCCCCTGCATCGTCAACGAGGTTGTAGAAGAACGCGCCGAACTCCGCGCCACTCAAGCTGACGCCCGCATCAGTAACAGTTTGCACAATCGTATTGAGTTCGTTCTCGCGCGCCAAAACTGTACCGGCACGGTTGAGAATTTTGAGAGCCCGCGCTTGTTCCAAAAGCCGTAGCTGCGCATCGTGCTCGTCGGTGCGGTCGCGCAAAACCTTCAAGAGACCGGCGGGCTCTCGCTTGTCGTCGAAAAGTGGTTTCGTTTCACCGATGGCCCAAAGCCTCTTTCCGTTCTTGTGAACGCGCCATCCCTCAGACCCTCCCTTACCTAGACGAATGGCTTCGGCGATTTCGTCCTTAAGAAGGTGGTCACCGTTGCTCTCCAGAGGAAAAATCCTGGTTAAGGATTGCCCGATCATCTCGGACTCTGACCATCCCAGAACACGATGTGCGCCTTCGCTCCAGCCCGTCACCAGACCGTTGGCATCCATGGTGATAAGGGCCGTCTCGGAGGCGCTCTGGAGTATCTGCGCGTATCGAGTAACAAGCGATAACAACCGAGAATTGTCGGGGGGGCCGGCGTTCAGACCAAAGAGTTCGTCTTTGGACAAAGGGATCGCCACTTCCTCGGGACGCCTGTCTTCCTCAGCCATGTCGTGCCTCGCGTGAAGCAACCCAGTGGGCGATATTGGATTACTTTACGCACTATCCTTCGCGGCGCAATAAGTCGCTGATTCTTGGCCGATTTCACGGAGGGCGCCCATTACCTTCTGCGAAACAGGAAGCACTGTTCTTTCGATGGCGTCGATCCCCCAGGCATTGCTCCGCGATAACAAGCATGCCGACGACGCTCCAAATGACTGTCTTCCAGCAATCCTTGCGTGCGACAGATCCGTTTCCCCAAATTCGACGTCCTCGGGCTTGTCGTTGATGAACGCCGGCACGCGGAAGTCTTGCTAGGCCACCGGGCGACTCATGCCTCACGCTCTAACTGCTCTTCTGCCAGACAGTCCATGTAGAGATTCTTCCATCCGGTGAGGTTAAACACGTTTCCGTAGGGATGGCCCGTGAGCTTATCGAAGCGCACCCAGGGAGCACAGCTCAGCTCGATGACAGTGCCGGCCTGACCAACTTCCGTTTGATCGGAGGTGTTACCGCGAGCCAGGACAACACGGTCGCCCACGTTGAACTTCGCAGGAGTCACAAAGTGGCTGCTCTTCATGATGCAATCTCGGTCGACAGCGAACATCTGAACCGCAACGTGAACGCTGCCGCTGATTCGCTTGCACTGCGAATATTTGAGTTGTTAGGCAACCAAGGGAGGTGCGCCGTCCTTCGCGCTGTGACCCGCCCCGACGTAAGAGGGTACGAAGAGCTCGCCGGAGGGCCGCTGTGGCATCGCGCCGCAGCAGCCCGTAGTGTGACGACGCGCTGCGCTCTAATGTCACCGGCACGACGCAGTGGTTGATCTATCGTTTCGTCGCGTCGAACCTGCGCCAACCCAGCGGCGGAGCCTTCAGCAGACGTCGGGGGAGCGYCCATCAGTGGGTACGCCGCCCCTCATATCGCCGGCCACAAGTCCGGCTCCAACTCATCGATGCCGCAAAGCAAAGTACCTTCGATATAGAGCTGCAGGGAAATGTGCATCCTGATATTCGGATCGGCTGACGGGGAACAGTCGTTGCAGATCGAACCCTGCCCTTCAGATGTTTTCCCATCGTGGTGAAACGTGGCGTGCCAGTGCGTTTGCCCGTCTTGCTCGTGGAATGTCGCTCGATACGAGACGGTGCGATATATACCTCTGATGTCGCCCATGTTGATGTCCTATAGGGCTCTCCCTGTCCTTGAACTTTATCCAGACGGTTGTAGGTCATCGTGAAACACGACAGAAATCGCTGTTAACACGGGAGCGCGCGTAGCAATGGCATATCGTCTTCTAAGAAGGCACCAAAGCCATACACGGCCCGTATCTTCGCGCGCGCGTCGACAGCGACATCCACTGCGTCAGACTCCAATGTGAAGGGCCCGACGTCAGTCTTATGATACGCATAGTCGGTTACGACCCAATAGCCGCCATGGTCTTGCTCGTAATACACGTCCCAATGCATGTGGACACTGTATGCCTCTCTGTGGCGCGGCGCCGAACGATCGTTATCGATCTTCAGCCGCCAGTCGGCCAGTGACGCCATGTTCGAGCGCGCCATTCTCCCGTTGCCGTGCATTCGCTCCGGGCGTGCCGAGGCCATACCGCTTACGTCGCTGGCAGATGCGGAGACATCCGGTGTTGCCTATGCCAAATGTGGGGATCGCTGGCGAGAGTGCATAGGCGCTCACACCGCTACGGGCATTACCGCCGGGAAAATTACTCGCGGGCGCATCGGCAAAAGATGTACTAGCCAGGTTGGCGAGCGGCAAGCCGATTCCAGGCGCGCCCGGCTCCAGCATCGATAACCCCGCGTACTGGCTGCACCTGAAACTGTGTTGCCGGGGGGCAAGCAAGCGCGTGTGCCGGTGGTGATGGGTGCCAACAGTCGCGACCTTGCGCTTGGTGTGGCGGACACAAAGAAGACCCCTGTTTGCACCATTTGTAGCTCTGGCCTCCGCTGCACGCGTTACCTTCGCCCCCTGTGGGTGGTCAGCACTAGACGAACTGAACCGGCGAAACCATGGTCGAGCCTTCGCGGCACCTCGCCGAGACCATCGCGCGCTCCAGACAACCGATTCATTTTGTAGCGCTTTACCTACGTGCCCGAGGTGCATCGCGGCAAGCTCAAGGGAGCGCTGCACGTGTTTGAGATCCCCTACACACTCGATATACCTGCCGCGCTCGTTCGCGACCAAGTCACTCCCGACGACAAAGCGATGGGTGTACCGGTCAGCGCTTATTGGGTTCCATCTGCCAAGACAGGTGACCACCATGACGATGGGAGACTCTCCTAGCCGCACTACGATCCGTCCGTAGATCGCCTTTTACACCTCATCAATGAGGGCGTCATCGTCGACACCGCCCCACTCAAGCTTTCCGTCCGAATCGCCGTAGCGGCTATGGATCTTCCAGGTGTTACCGGCTGGGTCGGCACGTGGCACATATACCCCCTTCCCCGGCGGCCAGGTGACGTTCCGATTCGCTACGGCGATACGGATCTTCTGAACTGCGGAGCTTGCACTCGGCACTGCAGGAATGACAGCGAGGCTTATTGCCCGGTCGCTGTAGTGCTTCCTCACAGACTAAAAGCCTCTTTCTGCGGAGGCGACCAACGTTCGTAGCGCGACCTGAATTTCCCACAGGGCCGTCCATCACCAGACAGCCCCTCCTTTCTGACCCCATCAAGAGCTGTTGTGGGTCGAAAGTGGTCGCTCCCAGAGCCCCGCGTTGGCACTCTGGTCGTCGCGGCCGCCATTGGCCAAAAGCGGACATTATCGTAGTCATTAAAGCGGCAACCGCTCGCTGAGTGGCTCCCAGGCCTCTTAGTCAGCATTTTTACGGATGCGCCGCTACCAATTGCGAGCGATGCTCCATGCATTCCAATCTGTTGATGCGGAGGCTGAGGCAGGTAGGTGACGAGCAAGGAGTGCCACGACACCAAGCGATCGAATCCAGGGGCGCGATCTCGACCCAGTGTTTCTTCTGCATCAACGGCTGAGACAAGTTCCACGCGCTCACCGACTACTGGTAATGGGAGCAGTCATGCAACGCACGCAACGCGCAGCCACCGTGCTAGTCGGAATGATCATCGCCGCCCTTCTGACGGGATGCACTAGCAAGCAACCGGAACAGAGCGCCGCGCCTGTGGCTGCAGTGGCCACCGCTCCGATTCCTGCGGCACCCACCAGTCCCAGTTACCCGACGCGCGTCTTCTTCGGCGACACCCACCTGCACACCGCCTTGTCGCTGGATGCCGGCGCTGCTGGTACGACGATCATGCCTGCCGACGCCTACCGCTTCGCCAAGGGCGAAGAAGTCACCAGCTCTACAGGCCAGAAGGCCAGGCTGTCGCGCCCGCTCGATTTCCTTGTCGTCGCGGACCATTCCGACCAGATGGGATTAATCACCGACCTGCAGGCCGGCAAACCCGAACTTCTGGCCAACCCCATGGCCAAGAAGTGGTACGACATGATGAAGTCGGGCCAGAAAGGCGCCGCGTCGATGGACATCATCACCACCTTCGCACAAGGCAAATTTCCCAAGGACATCATGTACAACCCCGGATCCCCTGGGTACACCGCAACCTGGCTAGGCATCATCAAGGCAGCGGAAGAAGCCAATGATCCTGGCAAATTCACGGCCTTCATCGGCTATGAATGGACCTCGTTGGTGAATGGCGCGAACCTGCACCGCAACATCTTGTTCCGCGACAACGGCGACAAGGCCAGACAAGTCGAACCATTCACCAATTACCCACCGGGCAGCTCGAACCCGCGCGATCTTTGGAAATGGATGGCCGCCTATGAACAGAAGACCGGCGGCCAAGTGCTGGCCATTGCGCACAACGGCAACCTCAGCAACGGCATCATGTTTCCGCTGATCGAGTCTTTCAACGGCAAACCCATTGACCGCGAATACGCGGAGACGCGCACTAAGCGCGAGCGCCTCTACGAAGTCACCCAAATGAAGGGCGATAGTGAGACCCATCCCTACCTCTCACCCAATGACGAGTTCGCCAACTTCGAGCGTTGGGACAAAGGCAATCTCGACCTGACGGAGGCCAAGAAGCCAGCGATGCTGGAATTCGAGTACGCGCGCTCGGCACTGAAGAACGGCCTGAAGGTCGAAAGCGAGGTCGGTACAAACCCATACAAGTTTGGCTTGATCGGTAGCACCGATTCGCACACGGGCCTGACGACGGCGGACGACAACAACTTCTGGGGAAAAATGCCGGGAAGCGAGCCCAGCCCGCAGCGCACACAGCATGCATTCCTGAAGGGCCCCAAGGGCACGATCATGAGCTGGGAGGAGACTGCCTCCGGCTATGCGGCTGTCTGGGCCAAGGAGAACACGCGCGCGTCACTGTTCGATGCGATGCAACGCAAGGAAACCTATGCGACCACCGGCCCGCGCATGACGGTGCGCTTCTTCGGCGGCTGGGACTACGCGCCGGCCGACGCCAAGGGCGATGTCGCCGCAGCCGGTTATGCGAAGGGTGTGCCCATGGGCGGCGATCTTACGCCGGCAGCAGCGGGTAAATCGCCAACGTTCCTCGTTGCCGCCATGAAGGATCCCGATGGAGGCAATCTCGACCGCATCCAGGTCATCAAAGGTTGGTTAGATGCCAAGGGCGAGCTCCACGAGAAAGTCTATGACGTGGTGTGGTCCGGCGAGCGCAAACCAGGCGCGAACGGAAAGCTGCCGCCKGTAGGAAACACGGTCGACGTCGCCAACGCCACCTGGACCGACACCATCGGCGCCGCGGAACTTGTGCAGATGTGGCAGGACCCGGACTTCGATCCCGCGCTACGCGCGTTCTACTACGTGCGCGTGCTCGAAATTCCAACGCCCCGATGGACCGCGTACGACGGCATGCGATTTAAAGCCAAGGTGCCCAAGGAAGCCCCGATGACAACACAGGAGCGAGCCTACACGTCACCCATCTGGTACACGCCGGCGGCGGCTATCGCCGAGAATGCGGCGAAGATGCACGCCCCCGAAGCGTCACCCACACCTGCGCCGACAAAGCCGCCGCCGCAAACCGAGCAACCCATGCCGGTGGACGTGGATTGACGCATGGCCAACCTCCCCCGCGCTCGTCTGGTGTTGCGCGAACCTCTGCTGCACTTCCTGCTGCTGGGGTTGGGGCTGTTCCTTCTGTATGGCTGGATCGTCCCCGCTGGCAGTGGAGCGGGCCAGCGCATCGTGATCACCCAGGGCCGGATTGAGCAACTCGCTACAGGGTTCGCACTCATGAACCAGAGACCGCCAGCCGTAGACGAGCTGAACGGCCTAATCGATGATGCGATCCGCGAGGAAGTCCTTTACCGCAAGGCCAAGGCGATGGGCCTGGATCAGGACGACACCATCGTGCGGCGACGGCTCCGGCAGAAACTGGAGTTTGTATCGGAAGATGTGGCGCCCGTGCCCGAGCCTACCGATGCCCAACTTCGGTCTTACCTGTTGGCGCACTCGGATGCATTTCGACTCGAAACCCGTTACACATTCACGCAGGTTTACTTCGATCCGCAGCGCCATGCGCAGCAACTCGAAGCGGACATCAAACAGACCTTGTCGGCCCTGCAGCGTGTCGGAACAACAGCTGACGCGGGCAAGCTAGGCGATGCCTTCCTGCTCGGCCACCATTTCAATGGCATCATTGCCAGCGAATTGGCACGAGCGTTTGGCGCAAAGTTCGAAGCCGCATTGCGGACATTGCCGACGGGACACTGGCTGGGGCCCGTACGCTCAGGCTATGGCGTGCACCTGGTGCTGGTCAGCCGTCGAGAAGATGGCCGGATGGCATCGTTGGAAGACGTTCGCGGCGAGGTTCGCCGTCAATGGTTTCACGCCCAGCGCAAGGAAGCGAACGAACGGTTCTATGCGGATCTGCGCAAGCGCTACCGAGTGACGATAGAACGGCCTCCGGAGCCAAATGGCGGCACGGGAGCTCTCGTCGCGGGGATGCAGCCATGAGACATTGGAGCAGGCTAGGTCTATCTGTGCTGCTGATGAGCCTGCTGGCCTTGGCAATCCCCGCGCGGGCACACGAGGCGCGCCCAGCCTATCTGCAATTGAGTCAGCTCGATGCCGAGCGCTACGACGTGCTGTGGAAGGTACCGGGACTGGGTGAAGAAAAACGTCTTGCACTAGATGTGGAGTTTCCCCCCGGGACAAGCACGATCGCGCCGCCGCATGTGTCGTTCACTAACAACGCCTTTATCCAGCGTTGGCGTGTGCAGCGTGCCGGCGGGCTCGATGGCTCATCGCTCCGGATCACTGGCCTTCCGGCGACTCTCACGGACGTATTGGTGCGCATAGAGAAGTTGGACGGCACGACGCAGACCATCCGCGTGACACCCGCGTCGCCCGGGTTCATGATCGAGGCCGCGCCTGGCCGCTGGGATGTGGCGCGAACTTATTTGGGACTTGGCGTCGAGCACATTCTGCTCGGCATCGACCATTTGTTGTTCGTGCTGGCCTTGTTGATCCTGGTTGACGGCGCGCGTCGCCTGTTCTTGGCCATCACCGCCTTCACCGCGGCGCACAGCCTGACGCTTGCTGCCGCAACGCTCGGCTGGATACATGTGCCGCCGCCTCCGGTGGAGGCGAGCATCGCGCTCAGTATCGTGTTCCTGGCCAGCGAAATCATGCACGCACGCGCCGGGCAGCCAGGGCTGACCTACCGGCAACCATGGATCGTGGCCTTCCTGTTCGGCCTGCTGCACGGACTTGGGTTCGCTGCCGCGTTGAGCGAAGTCGGACTGCCGCCCCACGCGATCCCGGTCGCATTGCTGTTCTTCAATGTCGGCGTCGAGATCGGGCAACTGTTGTTCATCGCCGCCGTGTTGACGGTGATCGCGGGTGCTCGACGCATCCGATGGACGAGCAGTGATTGGGGCTGGAAGTTGCCGGTATACGGCATCGGCGCGATTGCGTCCTATTGGACGATCGATCGAATCGCCGGATTCTGAGAACTTCCCGCAGCCGATCAATCTTATGGACAGATGGACCGTTGGCGGACTTGCAACATTCTGCCATTGCAGGCCTTGGCAGCATCCTGTGAATTGCCACCAGCCGCCTTGCGGCGGTGGACGATCATCAGAATCGTGGTGCCCATGTCGCCCGAAACGTCCGCTTCGTAGGGGATTCGTGCCTTCGAGGGGATTCGCCTACCCGCAATAAATTGACCTAATCACCTGCTCAAGTGTCCGCTTTCGCTCAGCAGTGACCGCCGGTCAGCGACCGAGCTACCCTGCAGCGGCGGCATCCCGCCGCTGCAGGGGCGGAGATCACGTCGCGGCCCTGCGCCCATTCGGGCGGCAAAGGCCTATATCTCTTCGAAAAGACTTTGGATCGCTGCGATCAACTCGCCAGAGCTACATGGTTTGTAGATCAGCGCAAACCCACTCAACTCATCCTCGCGTTCACGGCCAACGTGCCCGCTCAGAAGCAGAACCCGCAACTTCGGGTGCTCCACGATGGCCCGTTGCGCCAACGCAATACCGTCCATGGCGCCAGGCATCATGACATCCGAGATGAGAACATCGAACGCTTTCGCTGATAATGCGCTCAACGCATCCTCCGTGGAAAAAGTTAGTTCCACCTGAAGGCCTGAGGTCGTTAGGCTATCACCAAGCGATTCGGCAACATCCTTGTTGTCATCCACCAACAAAACACGGCGCACACGTGAGGGACGCTTTACGGCGCCGGTCGCATCGGCCGGTGCTTTCGCTTCGGCTGGGGCTTCGACACGCGGCAAGAGGATATGCACCGACGTTCCGGCTCCCACAACGCTCTCGACATACAGCGTGCCTCCCGATTGGCGGGCAATGCCGTGCGCGATGCACAACCCAAGTCCGGTGCCCTTTCCACCTTTTGTTGTAAAGAAGGGGTCCAAAACGCGTTTGAGAATTTCCCTGGGAATGCCGGGGCCATTGTCGACGAGCCTGACATCGACGTATTGGCCGGGCGTGATATCCATGTCCCTCGCTTGATCCATCGATACGTCGCGATTGCAAGTTTGAATCGTCAGTTGCTGGTTGGGTGCGCCTTCCAGGGCATCCCTGGCATTGATGGCGATATTCAAAATCGTCGTTTCGATTTGTGCCGCATCGGCCTGGCAGAACCACAGTTCGGGCTCAAGCCTAACGCTTACTGTGATGCGATCACCCAGCGACTGAGTAAGCATGTCCTGGATGCCGACAATCAGCTCATTGATCTGCAAATTCGTAGGGCTGAGCTTTTGACGCCGAGAAAAAGCCAGCAGCTGCTTGGTGAGTTCCGAGGCCTTGGCGATCGCGCGGCGCGATGCATCGATCGGGCGAACGAAATCCTCGGTCCAATAGCCCTTCTTCCGCAACCGGCTTTCGATCAGCTCGGAGGAAGCCACGATAACTTGCAGAAAATTGTTGAAGTCATGCGCCAAGCCACCCGTCAATCGCCCTAACGCCTCCATCTTCAAAGCTTGCTGTAGCCCTTCTTCGGCAACCCTGCGCCGGGTCACGTCGCGTTGATAGCCAAAGAAATACTTGATGCTTCCGTCCGCCCCAAGAAGGGGAAGGATGTGGATGAGGTTCCAGAAAGACGCTCCGTCCTTTCGATAGTTCAGAACCTCCACCATCAGTTCGCGTCGCTCGACCACGGCGCTTCTGATCTCTTCTCGTGTGTCCGGATCCGTATCCGGACCTTGCAGAAATCGACAGTTTTTTCCCAGCACCTCGTCGGTGCTGTATCCGGTCATATCAAGGAAGGCGGCGTTCGCATACAAGATCGGGTTGTCGTCTTCAGCGCTTGTAATGATCAAGCCGAGACTGCTGTCCTCCAGTGCTCGAGCCAGCATGCGATAGCGGTCATCGATAGGCAACACCGAGAGCAGTGCTATGGGTTCGGAACCCGAGGAATTGTGCGATGTCATACGCCGTGATCGTTGTTGGGTGATTGAAGCGACCCGCCATTTGCCCCGTCTCCGGTAGCAAAAGCCCCTTATAAACGCGCTAGCTATGCGCCTGCCGCTGTCTAGCCCATGTGAGAAAAATAGATTGATGGCAGATGGTTGTCGCGGCGGTGCCTATAACCGACCCGGGCGATGGCTTTGGCCCCAACATCTCCCAGGACCGCGGCCCACTTCATCAAGGTGGGAAGCTTAGTGTTTTACTGGAATACGCAGTCAAAGTGCGGCGACACGGGGCCCTCATCCGTATCGCAGGGAGCGTTTTCGCTAAAGGCCGGCGACCGGACGCGCCCGCCGCCGGTGCCACTAGGCGAGAAACCGCGCTCAGGGAAGTACGCTAATGATCACGCCGCCTGGTTCTGCAGCCGGCGTGGCTCGGCGGTCGACAGCTCATTCACCCCGATGGGGATTTGCCGCGGCTTGAGCGCCTCGGGCAGCTCGCGCTCGAGGTCGATGACAAGCAGGCCATCCTGAAGGCCCGCGCCAGTGACTTGCATGTGCTCGGCCAGTTCGAAGCGGCGGGAGAACGGCCGGTTGGCGATGCCTCGATGGAGCACTTCGCCGATGTGGTCCGTTCGCCGCTCACCACTGACCGTGAGCAAGTTGTCCTGCAAAGAGATGGTCAGATCATCACGCCCAAACCCGGCGACCGCCATGGTAATCCGGTAGTGATCGTCACTGATCTTCACGGAATCAAAGGGCGGCCAACTGTCCGGTTGCGGGCTGCGAGCAGCCGTTTCCAGAAGTTCGAAGACCCGGTCAAAACCAATGCTGGAACGATGAAGCGGCGAGAAATCAAGCACAGTGCGCATTGCCATATCCTCATTAAGCAACATGGAAAAGTGGACTGCCGCCGCGCCGCATGGCGCGACGCGAGCCGACCCCGTAGCGATCGGCGAAGCGGAAAGATAATCATCGGCACGCAGTTGGCAAGACCACGCGCCAACGCTATTAAGCGATCATTTAGGCCCAAGGCAGAGACCTCGCCGCTGAGCGCGTGCGGCGCCCTTCATAGAGGTCTCGACAGGCCCTTCGTTGATCTACGCTGTGGGACGCATTGACTCGCGAAGAAGCAGGAATCCATCCGCGCGGGGGTACGTATGACTTGGGGCTTCCATCCAAGTTCGGTCAGGCCATGACGTTCCATCGTCGCGTAAAGATGCCCTCCTCCAGACACGATCTCGATGCCGCACTGCCGAATACAGCATTTGGACCATACCCTGGAACACCCCAAAGCGCCCCTTCGGCAGCACTTCCGCTTCTAGCCGGGCACGTTTCGCGCATAGCCGGGAAGTGGACGGCATATCAGTGACCCTTCTCGCTATGCGCGCCATTTCGACGCCTGGCGGCGGCGACTTGAGGCCAAGCGAACAACTCTGGCTCGCCGATTCCTTCTCAAAACTTACTAGTTCAGAGTATTTGCCCGACATTTCCTTTATCAGCGCGTCACCGCGTTGAGGGGATCATTACCGCTGTACGTCTTGAGCCTACAACTATAACCGCGCGGAACATTAGGGGTGGCCTTCGGGCTAAATGAATGACCTATCTGCGGACGCAACCGCGTCTTCCAATCCTCCGCGAAAGGCATTGATCGTTGACGACGATGAGGCGCTTGGGCTGCTGTTTTGCGAGATGCTGCAGTTCATCGGGTTTGAAACCGTCGCAGTTAGCAATGGCGCTGATGCGCTCTCGATGCTCGCTTCCGAAGGGCCGTTCGACCTGTTGCTAACAGACATCCGAATGCCTGGCGACATGGACGGTGCTGCGTTAGCAACAGCAGCTAAAGCGACCTATCCCTCCCTGATGATCGTGGTCATTACGGGGTTTCCAGGCGATGCGCTTGCCTCCATCCCGGAGGGCGTTCCCGTGCTGGCGAAACCGTTCCTGCTCAGAGATCTTGAGAATCAACTCCAGCGCATGCGTTCTTCGGACTGATCGGGATACCTCTGGAACTCAATGCATTCGTGCCGCTGCAATATGCTGCGTGTGGCGCAACGAACATGAATGTCGTTCTTAGAGAACATCACTACGGGGGCACTCATGTACCGCCAGACTTGAAGACCCCCACGAACGCATACGCGGGCTTCTTAAGAGCGGCGTCGTTTCAAGATCAGCCGACATCGCCACTTCACACACTCAGCAATCCGCGCATCGACTCCGGACGGGCATCCATTCCCTCCGTCCCTGCTTCGGGGGATTCCAAACCTCTCAGGGCTTCACAAACCGATAGACAAAGCGATCGGTGCCGCCCTTGATGGACGGATCGAATGCCTTGACCGAATGCGAATCCTCGTTGTTCGCAAGCATGTTGCTCTTGGCGTCCAAAATGAAGCCGGCTGCTTCCACCTCCTGGCGCACGGATCGAGGTTCGATCCGATGCAGCGACCTAGTCTCGCTCGTGCCCGCCCCGACGGCGGCCGCATGGTCGACGATGACATACGAACCACCAGGCTTCAGCTGCTCGTAGACGGCTCGATTGAAGTCGGCCGCCGTCGCGCCTCTGGCCTGCATCAGGTCGGTGTGCAGGTCGTGGTAGAACAAGTGCAACCACAACACATCCGCCGGTTGCGTGACCTTCCGCATCGCCACGAGGTCCGCCGAGACGGCTTGGACGTTCTCCCGGCCCGGCTCCTTCGCCAGCCTGCGCATGTTGCCGAGCGGATCGTTTTTGAAGTGGGCGACTTCAGCCGGCACGAAGCTGTAGACCTGCCCCTCAGGACCGACGATGTCGGAGAAGCTTCGGGTCCAGTCGCCATCACCCGGGTAAACGTCGATGATGATGGCGCCTGCATCGACGCGTGCGAAACGGATCAACTCGGAAAGTGTGGATTGGTCGTACATGGGAATCTCCTTGGCGGGGTAAGTGTGGTCCCACGACTGGCGCAGCCGTGGGACCACGTCGGGGTCAGACCTGCGCCATGCCCCCATCGACGGCGAGATCGATACCCGTGATGTAAGAACTTTCATCGGAGGCGAGGAATGCAACGGCCGCGGCGATTTCATCGGGCACGCCCCTGCGGCCCATCGGGACCTGCGTGGCAAACTGGGCGGCTGCTTCCTTGGCCTGTTCTGCGGTAAGGCCCGTCGTCGTCTCCAGGGCCGGGGTATCGATGGGCCCGGGGCTCATCGAATTCACGCGGATCCTTCGGTCTTTCAGCTCCAAGGTCCAGGCGCGCGCGAGGTTGCGCACGGCCGCCTTGCTCGCGGCGTACGCACTGAACCCCGGCAGCCCCAACACGTTGGAGACCGAAGAGTTCAGGATGATCGAGCCGCCATCCTTGAAGAGAGGAAGGGCCTTCTGCACCGTAAAGAACACACCCTTCACGTTCACGTCGAAGGTCTGGTCGAAATGAGCCTCGGTAGCTACCTCGAGCGGTGCGATGGTCCCCGCGCCTGCGTTCGCGAAGAGAATGTCGATGTGGCCATGTTTCTCTTTCACAACGCCATAGAGCCGGTCCAGATCGTCCAGGCGCGACACGTCGCCGACGACTGTCGTCACGTTGCTCTTGATGAAGGCCGCGGCCTCCTTCAACTCTTTCTCTCGTCGCCCCGTGATCACGACGTGCGCACCTTCTTCCACGAAGCGCTTGGCTGTGGCCAGGCCGATCCCGCTGCTTCCGCCGGTAACGACCGCAATCTTGCCCGCCAGTTTTTGTTCACTATGGTTGTTCATGCGCTTTTCCTTTTTGCATTTCATGGTTGACTGCGCCGTGCGGGCTCCGGATATCGAAGGGAGTGGCCGCCCAGGCGCAGCGCGTCAGAGTTGTGCCAGGCCGCCGTCGACGGCGAGCTCGCTGGCGGTCATGAAGCTGCTGTCAGGCGAAGCGAGAAAGGCAGCCGCCGCCGCGACCTCCGACGGATCGGCCATGCGCTGCAGTGGTGTCATCGCGCCATAGGCCTTCTGGCCTTCTTCGCCCAACGCCTCCTTTGCCAGCTCGGTCGCCGTCGCTCCGGGCGAAAGCACGTTCACCCGGATACCGGTGCCCTTCAGCTCCTCCGCCCAGGTCTTTGCGAGGTTGCGCACCGCCGCCTTGCTCGCGCTGTAAGCGGTGAATGCCGGGGCGCCCGTGGTGCCGGCGCTCGATCCGGTCAGGATGATTGAACCGCCCTCGCCCATCAGCGGCAGCGCCTTCTGGACCGTGAAGATCGTGCCCTTCACGTTGGTGTCGAAGGTTTCGTCGATGTGCTCGGCGGTGATCTGACCGAGGGCAAGCGGGCTACCCGTCCCGGCATTGGCGAAGACGATGTCGAGGGTGCTCCGCTCGGCCTTCACCGCCGCGTAGAGTCGGCCGAGGTCGGCCTCATCCGAGATCGAGCCCTTCACCGCGCGGGCATGGGGCCCGAGGTCGGCAACGGCGGCGTCGAGCACGTCCTGCCGGCGGCCAAAAATGAAGACAAAGGCGCCCTCTTCGATGAAGCGCTTTGCGGCGGCGCGGCCGATACCCGTCGCGCCGCCCGTGATCACGGCGGTCTTCCCAATCAGTCTGTTCACGTCATGCATCCTTCGTTTTGTGTTTAAGGCTCAGACAAAGATGGGTCGCTTGACGCATCAAGACAATTGACGAAAAATCGCTTAATTCGATCTATTTATTGGATTAATGTGCTCGACAACGTCACCATCAACCAGCTGCGTGCGTTCGTTGCGGTATGCGATCAGGGAAGCTTCTCGGGGGCGGCGCAGAAGCTCAGCCGTGCGCAGTCGGCCATCAGCCACGCGATCAAGGCGCTGGAAAGCGCCTTCGATGTGGAGTTGTTCGATCGCGATACCCGCAAGGCACAGCTCACCGCAGCGGGGCGTAGCCTCCTGCCGGACGCGCGGGCGGTGATCTCACGCACGGAAGAAATGAAGACCCGTGCCGACTCGATCGCCCGCGCCGGGGCGCCCCAGCTCTCGGTGGCGGTCGATGTCTACTTCCCGCGTGCCCCGCTGATCGAGGGTTTGCGAACGCTGCAGGCAGAGTTCCCTACCGCCGCGATCAACCTGCGCATCACGACCATGCAGGGGGGCGAGAGACTGGTGCTCGAAAAGATGTGTGCGCTGGCCGTCACTGTCCAGAATGTGCCGGAGGTGAGCCCGGATGCCATGGAACGCCACTGGCTGTGCGAGGCAGAGATGGTGACGCTGTGTGCGCCATCCCATCCGCTCGCTTCGACACCGAAACCCATACCCGTGGACGAGTTCGGTCGGCATGTCCAGATTGTCGTGACGGACAACCAACCGGAAGCGGAAAAGACCCAACAGGGCGTGGCCGGCAAGCGCCTGTGGCTGGTCAACGATCTCGGCGCCAAGCGTGATCTACTCAAGGGCGGGCTCGGCTGGGGGCACATGCCGCGACACCTCGTCGGCGAGGACCTGGCGAGCGGCGAGCTCGTCGAACTCGAACGCCGCGCCTGGCACCTCGGTCCGCTCACGTTCGTGATCTCGCAACGACGGGGTTATGACCTCTCCCGATGCGAGTCACGACTGGTCGAGCTTCTAGGCAAGTCCTAGCGAATCCCAAAGGAAGCCAGACGATACCCCCTCTCGGCCGAGGGCGCGAAAGCGTGAGGGGCACGCGCGAGTGACGGTCCAAATCGGCGTAGCGTCTCATCTTGATCGGCGAGGCGTCTCAAGCCGTCAGCGTGATGTCTCATTTGTCGGCATAACGTCTCACCTCCGGGCGAGGGCGACGTCCGGCCCTTCATGGAAATTCGCGAGCTACGCGCGCACTGCTGAGCTCCGTTAGCCCATGCCGTTCCATTGCGGAGTACACCTGCCCCCACCACCAGAGGCGGTCTCGGTGGTCGATGGCGATCGATGGCATGTGGATCAGCCGTTCGAAGGCGTCCCAGAGTTCTTCTTCCGGCCGACCGGCCCACTGGAGGCGTCGCAATTCCGTATCCAGCTCATCGAAAATGGCCGTCAGCTGCTCTCGGGTGTAGCTCACTGGACAGTCTCGTTAGACGGGGGCGCGACTATGTTCGCGGCCCCCTTACGCTTTCCTGAGCAGCCATCAATCATGATTTCCTGCGCCAGATCGGGCCAATTGGCATGCTACAAAATGGCGACGCCAGCAAACGCAGCAAAACCTAATCTATCGCGAAGGCGCTGCCGCTGGTCCACTGCGGCGTCCAGAACATCGGCCTCCGATTCGAAGGGGCCGCAGCGGGCTCTACCCTGCCCGTTCTCAGTCACGACCCAAAAGCCGCTGTTGTCGTGCTCGTAATAGACGATCCAGCCCATGTGGCGACTATAGGCCGATTCACCAAGCGACGCTCGTTGAGACGCCCGGCAGATCACCCGCTTGGCGGCGCAATTCAGTCTAGCTTTCGACCGAAAAGACCCTCGGAAGACGAGAGATGGGCCAGCAACAGTGAGACGGCGAGCGCGATCCTAGGCAAGAATCTGAACGACCATGGAGCCTCCCACTGTGAAGACTGGTTGTGCCGAACCAGATTAGGGCGGCGCAGCCATAGCCGCAACCGGATGGTGGATCATTCGCCGCTCGCCTAAGCCCGACTGCCGCGCGCCGTCGCGAACCTGCCTGCAACGCTTGCCTAGCTGCGAATGCGCCTGGCAGGAACTCCAGCTTTGACCGCGCTGCGCMATTTTTTCCGAATAGAAATAAACGCTAAACGGAGCCCGCTAAACCCCCTTGCCAAGTGTTCGGCGATGAGTATCTTTTTGCGCCGCCGATCGCTACGGGATCGGCGGACGCCGCGCCTCGCGGCGCGGTGACAGTCCCTAATCCATGTTGCTTACCAGAGGATATGGCTATGCGCACTGTGCTCGATTTTTCACCACTACACCGCTCAAGCATTGGCTTCGATCGCGTCTTCGAACTCCTCGAGAGTGCTGCCAGGACGCAGCAGCCCGATAACTGGCCGCCCTTCGATTCGGTAAAGGTCAGCGATGACCAGTATCGAATCACCATGGCCGTTGCCGGATTCACGCGCGACGACCTGCAGATCTCGCTTCAGGACAACATGCTCACCGTCAGCGGCGAGCGCCACACGGATCATATTGGCGAGGTTCTCCATCGCGGGATCGCCAATCGGCCGTTTACCCGCCGCTTCGAACTTGCCGAACACATGCAAGTGTTGTCCGCGGATCTGCGCGACGGGCTTCTCGTGATCGACCTCAAGCGCGAGATTCCCGAAGCGCTTAAGCCTCGCCAAATACCCATTGGCACGGTCGATAAGGCGTTGGCGGAGTCCCGTCGTCTAGAGACCCAAGCGGCCTAGTTAAAGCACCGCACCCCTAGTTAGGTCTCCGTTTCACTCCCTGGCATTTTGGGCGGTGGCCTTGAGCCGCCGCCCCCTTTTTCGTTGGACTCCCTTATTGGAACTACCCCGACCGTCGCGCGACGTTGACCACGCGATGACCTACTCAGTGCGATTTGTATGGCTCCACTAGCAGGGATACCGCCATGTCAGACGACAAAACCAACCGTGGCCCGCGCGATGCCGATCGCGTAAACATCAATGAGGACTATGAGGTTCGCTACTGGACCCAAAAATGGGGCATCACCGAGGCGCAGCTCAAGGAGGCTGTGAGGCGAGCCGGTGTGATGGCCAGGGACGTGGCCAAGGCCCTCGGCAGGAATTAAGCGCGGCCTTCACGAAGCACGCTCTTCCGTGATGGTCGTTTCGACGATGCGCCGACCACGCGACCACCCGGGCGGACGTACCCTGGGCACGCACTCGCCCAGTTGGCGCTCGTTCCGTGGCCTATGGCCACGTCCCTGTGCCGTCGGAGCCAATGGGCGGGCGCGGGGGCAGCCTGTGATCCTCGGGCCGCCCCTCTTTCTATCCGCCTATCGCGTACCGCAGCGGCCAGTTGCTAGCCTGAGACAGGCTTACAAACTCATCGATATGGCGTTGGACGGCTAGATGGACCTCCACTGACACGTCCAAGCCGTCGGTATTAGACGTTGCAACGAATCCTTCGGCCAGCAGCAGGTCACTGCCCCGCGCCAACGTAGCCGTCCAGATCGCGCCGTCGCCCTGCTCTTGATACGTCGCTTCGTAGTGGACACCCTGATGCAACCCTACGACGTCTCGCATTGCCAAATCACCTCGCAAAAACGGCCCCCCTGCCATGAGCAAAATTAGAATTTCTTCGGTGTAGAAATAGTAAAGGCGGCAGCCAAGGAGCCGGGAGCCGCCTGACCGCAATCACTCCGAGGTGGGCTTGCCGTGGTATCGCCAAATCGCATGCTTCAGCTCGGCTTTGTTCTCGGGGAAGCAACACCGCTTCATCGCAGAACGTCTTGATCAGAACGCCGCAGGCGAGGCAAAGCGAGTCTTAACCGACCGGTTCTCATGGAACCCCCGGGCAACCATATCTCCCCTGTCACCTTCAACATTTAGGTCTACTCTGGATCGAAAGCAATGGGATGGACTCCTCCCACCTACGGCATCTGAGAGTGCCAGACGGGAGTTGCGAAGGCGCGCGGCCACTTCGGCGACCGAGTGGCCGCGGCCGACCACTTGTCGGACCGCCTCTTCTTTGAATTCCGAGGTAAACCGCTGACTGGTCGTGGGGCTTCCTCCTATGCTCAAGTCATAGGCTGGAAGTGCCGCCATTCCCGGGGCAGTCCATTCGACAAAGGGCCCGCCAGCAGGACAGTCCCTAAAGTTCATCAGCCCTGCCAAGGCGACAGCTCAGGCCATTCGGCCAGTCGAGTCATCATTGAATACCGATACGTTGTACCGGCCAATAAACCAGGCGTTGTCCGTGCAGTTGCGTCGATCACTCCACGCGCATCGCGCATCGAGCATGCTTGCAAATGTTTCTCTGATGTCGTGCAGTTTCTTACGGTGCTCGAACATTGGGCATTCAGTAGTCAGCCTCGTTCAGGCGCCATTGTGAGAAGTAGCGTGCTCAAGCCAAGCGGCGTGTGTTTGGACTCCCAGTGCCATGCCTTCGTGCAGCTGAAGCAGCGCACGCTCGTGGCGCACCGTCGATGCCGCCGCAGTGGCATCGCTCAGGACTTGCGCGTCTAGATCGCGTACATGTGCATCAATGGCCGAACACAAGATGCACGCATCGGTAGCGACCCCGGCCAGCGCTACGCTGCGTATCTTCAGATCCTGCACTAGGGAAGGCAGCTGCGTATGGAAAAACGCAGAATGGCGCGATTTGAGCAGAACGATATCACCGGGCCGAGGACACAAACGGGCGAAGAGCTCGGCAGATGCGCCGGTACCTTCCCTGGCAGTGGACTCCAGGATGGTTTCCCAGGATTCGTGCCATCGGCCGAAGTTGTCATTGCAGTACACCACTGGTCGCCGCATGCGCCGACAGGCGGCGGCCGTGGCTGCAATGGTTGGGGCGACACGCAGTAGCGCTGCACTAAGCGCTTCGCCGTCTGGAAAATTGAAATCGCTGAAGGCGTCGATAATGAGAAGCGCCTGTCGACGTTCGTGGGCCATTTACGGCTCCGCCGCCTTTTTACTCTCGGCCAGTATTTTTTCTTTGCGTTTAGCCATGCTTTCACCTAGAGCTTTCAGCGTGTCCTTGTCGAGCAATTGTTTGGCCTGCTTGAACAACTCCTCCTCTTCTTCCTCAATGTGGTGCTCAATTAGCTCCTTAAGCACTTTGGCGCGACCTGAGAACTGCGCAGAATCGGGCGCGGTATTCAAAAGATCTGGCAACACCAGGTCTTCCGCCGCACGATGTTCTTCCAGTGCCTCGAAGTACACCTTCTCCTGCTCTTTGCCGCCGGCATCACGATAGGCAGGATAGAAAATCTCTTCTTCGATCGTCGTATGGGCATGCAAATTGATCTGGATCTCTTGAGCCAGTGCCCCTCGGCGTTTGACCGCGCGGGAGGTAGTTTCTGTTAGCTCTTCCAATAGTCCCTTCACAGTTTGATGATCCGCTTTAAGCAGTTGAATCGCGTCCATGGGGATTACCTTTGGCGAAGGAATATGACGCAGAATCGTGCGATTGACGCCGTGATCGCGCTGCAGGAGGGATGAGAAGGCCATGTCAACGTTTGCGTTAACCGAGCCCTGGTGGCATTACGCAGGACGCGGCGCCTTAACCTATTTGGGTCTGCTCGTCCTGATGAGACTCTGCGGCAAGCGGGCGTTCGGCGAAATGTCGGCTTTCGACGTCATTGTCTTAGTCCTGGTCGGTGGGGCCTTACGCTCTGCCATCACTGGGGACGACAAATCACTGAGCGCGCCATTCATTGGGGTTAACGTTGCCGGCTGTGCTCATTGATAGCAATCAGTTGGAACTGGCCTTGCTCAACCTGGTGGCCAATGCACGCGACGCGATAGCCGAAAGCGGGCGTATCGTGCTGGCTGCTCGCGAGGACGCCGTGCACGTAGGCCACCGCACCTCATTGCCGTCTGGCCGCTATGTGTGCTTGTCGGTGATCGACACGGGTACGGGCATGGATGCCGGCACATTGGCGCGGGCCACCGAACCGTTCTTTACCACCAAAGGCGTTGGGAAAGGAACGGGACTGGGGTTGTCGATGGTGCACGGCTTGGCGGAGCAATCGGGAGGCCGCCTCGTGTTGCGTAGTGCTCCGGGGCAAGGGACTACCGTCGAGTTGTGGCTGCCGGTCGCGCCGCGTCCCGCAACGGCAGCGACGACGCAGCAAGTCACCCCAGCTCCTTCGCTGGCGTCGATTGGCGCCCCCAGTACGATTTTAGTGGTTGACGATGACCCCCTGATTGCCATGACGCTGAGCGCCTTGTTAGATGATCTGGGCCATCGCGTGGTGGAGGCTCACTCTGCTCAGGAAGCGCTGCGTCTCATGGCAGGGCGCGAAGACATCGATGCAGTCATCACCGACTACGCCATGCCACACATGAACGGCCTGGACCTGGTCCAGCAGTTGAGGAAACGGCATCCGTTGCTGCCGATAGTGCTGGCATCGGGCTACGCCGAGTTGCCTTCCGGCGCCCCTGAGGACATCGTGCGGCTGGCCAAGCCCTTTACACGTAACGATCTTCGCGCTGTGATCGAACGCATCACCGACACCTCAGTCGCCAATGGGGCTGCGAGACATGAGTGGTGACGTTGCCTGGTGCTTGCCGGATCAGCGAGGGGTGGGCCTCGCGAGCGCTTCGGCTCAGTGCCTCGGCTTCAGCGGCCCCGCCAATTTCAGTCGGGCCTTTCGACGTGCCATGGGCATTCCGCCCGCTGAGTATCGGCAGCAGTCACAGTTGGCAGCTCCGAAGGACCACTTGGCCAATATATGGCGGTCTGAAGTCGAAGCTAACGACATCCCGCATTTTTATCGTCGGGCAGTGGTTCGAATCCGCAAATCGCAGCTTCGAGACAGCACCACCAAAAGTCAGTCGCCGCCCTCTGGAAAACGGGACTCGATAAATCTTCGTGCCGCTCGGCGAGGTGATGGCGATGCCCGCACGCCGCGGCGCGGATAAAGGTCGCTTGCAAAAGTGCGGATGCCTATTCCGCTTTCTCCGCCAATCGATGACAGATGAAAACGACCAATGCGCATTCGTGATGTGGCTTTGACATGACCGTGATGGAGTCAGGTGCAGTCTCTCGGCTCTTCATTTGCGGAGGCCGTCACATGGCAACCGGAACGCGAACTGCTACGCGACAGCGCGATATCCAGAAGAAACGTGATGCGCAGGACGCCAAAAAGTCTAAAGCGGCAACTAAGTCTACAAAAAAGGTTGCCGTCCAAGCGGGTACGCGGAAACATCCGGTGAATCCGCTTCCCGCCCAACACCAGGCCAAGCCAGGCAAAGAATCCAAGCTTCGGCCTCGACCCCAGTATGAAGCTCCCGACTATCGGGGCAGCGAAAAGCTGAAAGAACGTGTTGCCATCATCACGGGTGGAGACTCAGGCATCGGGCGAGCCGTTGCCGTGTTGTTCGCCCGCGAAGGTGCTGATGTCGCCGTGATATACCTGGAAGAACATGACGACGCATGTGAGACAGCGCGCGCCGTGGAAAGAGAAGGCCGGCGCTGCCTTCTCATTGCTGGAGATGTAAGCGACAGCGCCTTTTGCAATGCGGCAGTTAAGAAGACCGTTGACGAGTTCGGCCAAGTCGACGTCCTGGTCAATAACGCGGCATTCCAGGAGCATGCCGATTCGCTCACGGATATCAAAGACGATCAGATCGAAATGACCTTCCGCACGAACATCTTTGGCTACATGCATATGGCACGAGCTGTGCTTCCGCATTTCAAAGAAGGCTCCTGCATCATCAATACCGGCTCGGAAACGGGTTTATTTGGCAACGGCCAGCTGCTCGATTACTCCGCAACCAAAGGCGCCATTCACGCGTTCACAAAGTCGCTGGCGAGCAACCTGGTCAAGAAGGGAATCCGTGTCAACGCGGTGGCGCCAGGTCCGGTGTGGACACCTTTGAATCCAGCGGACAGGCCCGCCCGGGGCGTGCAAAAGTTCGGCACCCAGAACCCCATGGGCCGGCCGGCCCAGCCTGAGGAGATCGCGCCTGCCTATGTCTTTCTGGCCGCACCCAGCTGTGCCAGCTACATCACCGGCGCCGTGCTCCCCATCATCGGCGGACCGACCGGCTGACGAAACGTTTCCTTAGCACGGCGATATAGCCACAATGGCTGCGGTCACCTATTCATTCCGTGCAGGTGAGCGCCACGCCTGGGTCCATTCGTCGCGACCGACGCCAAGGTTGATCAAGCCCTCTTACGTGTTCTCGCCGCCTTCTTTGCCGCAGCGGAACGCCCTTCGGCACCCTTGGTGCGGGCAGCTTTCTTGGCGGCGGTCGAGCGTGAGGATGCGGTGCGTTTCTTGGCGCTTCCCATGGCCTGCTTTGAGAGTTCGGCATGAGATGCGGCGCTGCGACCTTCCTTCTTCAACACCTCTTTTGTTGCGTGCGAACGCGTTGAGGATGTCTTCCGGCGTTGGCTAGAAGCCTTCTCGTCCTGCGCGGCCTTGCGCTTGGTTGATTTCTTGGCGGACTTGCTTACTGGCGCTTTCACTCCGGCGCGTCGTGCCTTCGACAAGCCAATGGCAATCGCTTGCTTTGCCGACTTGGCGCCGTGCTTGCCTTTGCGCACATGCTTGATTTCCTCGTGCACGTACTCGCCCGCCTGGGTGCTCTTAGACTTGCCCTCGCGCTTGTCGCGCGAGGCCGCCTTCTTCGCCTTCGCTTCTGGCATGGCCTGAACCTCTTGAACGAGTTTTCAGATATCTATCTCCCCTGAAGTCCAGAACGCGTCAAAGCCTTGAGCCTGAAAAGTGAATGGGCATATTTGAACGGGCATCGGATCGCACACGCGCGACGCCAAAGGAGGACCATGGTCGCTTTTGTTGCGCTGACGGCCTTCACCTAAGGATTGCCTCGCACTCGCCGATACATCACAGAACCTGGATGACCATAGCGCGATGTTCTGGAGTGGCCGTTCATGAGTGGCGGAGACGAAAAAGTTGCCCTGGAGTCTTTGGCAAACGTCGACCAGCCGAAGTCAAAGTCAAAGTCCGATTCGTGGTGGAAGCGACTGAGCGCCGGCTTCGTCACGGGTGCAGCTGACGACGATCCCAGCGGCGTTGCCACGTATTCGCAGGTGGGCGCCAAGTTTGGCTATGCGCTCCTGTGGATCATCTTGCTGACCATTCCCTTGATGATCGCCATCCAGATGGTGAGCGCTCGCGTGGGCCGCGTGACGGGGCGAGGACTGGCCGACAATCTCTCGCGAAACTTCCCCAACACCGCCGTCTGGTCGCTGGTCACACTCTTGATCGTTGCCAATGTCATTAACGTCGGCGCAGACCTCGCGGCGATGGGATCGGCGATCCAGCTGCTCGTAGGCGGGCCCGCCGTAGCGTATGGCGTGGCGCTCGCCGCGATATCGACTGCGTTGCAGGTATTCGTTCCGTTCAACAAGTATTCGCCGTATCTCAAGGTGCTGGCTCTCAGTCTGTTCTCCTACGTGGCGACCGCTCTGGTAGTGAAGGTTCCCTGGGGCGAGGCTCTCAAGTCGACGGTATTCCCTCATCTCCAGTGGAACGCTGCTTATCTAACGGCCATCGTCGCCCTCTTAGGCACGACCATCAGCCCTTACCTTTTCTGCTGGCAGGCAGCCCAGGAAGTCGAGGAGATTCGGGAGAGCGATGAGCGGGAGCCTCTTAAACGTGCCGACGAACAAGCACCCGATGCGTTGAGGCGCATAGCGATGGACACCACCCGCCACCTTGGGCCACGGTGTCAGGCTCGAACGATTGCGCCAAAGGATCTATGCCGGCAATCTGTAGATGATCAGGGAGTCATTCTCGCCTTAAGAAAGATCCCGGTCGCTGAGAATCGCGCGCTCGACATTCCGTCCTGCCTTCTTCGACCACTTCGAGCCGTAGCTCAAAATATCGTCGAGAAGCTGCCCCAACGGACTTTCTTCGAAGGCGATCTTCTCCGAATCTATCCAAACGACGATCCACATCATTCTAAGCGACCAGCAGGCTCATCCTCGCGACTACATTCAGAAATTACGTTCTTGCCCGTACTTAGAACAAGCGACGGAGGGGTGCTCGATTGCGCTTCGATCGACAAATCAGTCCGTGTTGTCATACGGGAGCTTACAGTCGACGTTGTTGATCGCATGGTTGTCGACCAAGGTGCGGCAGCGATCTCTGAACTTTCACCTGAACAGCTTCATCTCGTCGCTACCCTGGCAAAGCAGGTGCTATTGCGAGCCTATGCACAAGGTATGCGCTCAATCCTTAGTCGCCACGTAGGTGCAATTTACGATCTCCCCAGAGATCGCCCCCGACTAAGGCAGCCGCTTTTGTCAATCTCGCTCGACGCTCCTCTGGGTCCAGCTGCGAAGGTAGTGTGGGCACCACAGCAGGAGATTGGAGGGAGTAGCCGCCAACTATCCAGGTACCCTTAACCTTATGATCACACAAGGAGGCTGGAATTCCGCCGCGCTTGCACAAGCTTTAGCGCGTGTCGGCAAATGCGGTCAACGCAACCCGCACATCGGAAGAAATCGGCAATCTTGACTGCGTTAGGGGATGCGCTGCGATGGGACCACATGGATCGCCATCAACGCCAAATCAATGACTTGCGGATTCACACTTCCCCGCCGATTCCAATTGTTTTTAACCCGAATCTAGCAACTCAGAAAAACTGGCAACTTTAGTTGCTACCTTCGCCATTGCCCTGCAGATAGCTCTCCTCGAGGTGGGCAGTCGCTAGTGCACTTTGCGATCTCTCGATCACAGTTCGGCAAACGTGTCGCCATAGTCCATCCGATCAAAGTCGTCAGGCACTTTGATCGCGTCGGCTAGAAACCCAAAACGACGGACTGGCGGACGCACTTCCTCGCTAACACTTTGAACTCGGACAACCGGTCGCCCAGCCACCGCGATGAGAAACGGGTGTCCCTGGGTGGCTCCATCGATGAGTCGCTCCAAATGTTGCTGCACGTAGGAAACGTCATAGACTTCCATGACTAGGTCCTTATCTACCCATGGGGCTGTGTTCTACGAAATCATAGAACACAGTTATGCCGATCGAGTGCCCTAGGGTTTCGCGCGCGGACGAGCCGTAAAGGGCTGCAAACTTGTGACTGCATCGGCTAAGTCTGTGCCGGTGCTACACGTAGGCTGTGCCATTGCTATACCTAAAACTAAGCCACTGCGCTCAAGTCCCTCAAAGGCTGTACCGACGCTGGCAAATGACGATGATCGCAGCGGCACAGTCTTTAAGGGACTTTGGTTTCTTTGTTTCAGCGTTTGAGCATCGTAAGACGCTCGGACACATCAACCACCGCGCCCGGTAAGGCACTTGTGTGAAACTTTGATTCCTTTGCTTCAGCGCGCGGGGATCTTGTTGTTCCCATTCAAGCTGCTGCGATCGTCGGGCTGAGATCCGGGCTTGGAGAAAGCATCACTGGCATCCATCTGATCAAAATCGTCAGGCACTACTATTTTGTCGCCAAGAAATCCGAAGCGCCGGACTGGTGCATGTGCATCGCCAGAGCTTGCCMATTGCGTAATCGCTTCGGCCGCCTGGCTGGCCACGCTCTGCCAGACGCCATGACCTTGCTCAAAGTACGACAACCCGAGCAGCCAATTTAGAAGCCATCTATTAAGCGTCACAGGTTCTGTTGGCGCGAACTCGGTTACTTGCGAACACAGCCCCTGCCCGACCATCACCGCCACCCGAACCTCGCCGCTGGGCAGGCACTCTGCTTGGATCTCAAACACTGGGCGCGGCAGATATTTCAACGTAGTGCGGTCCAGTCGTAGCACAGATTACCTCCAACCATAGAACGGCACACAGGTTCCTTTGGCATCGTCGCAAAGGCTGCGACTTATGCCTCCGTAGACAATTTCGCATCGGTCCATGGTCACGCACGCGCCCTATCTTTCGCGAATCCTCAGGGCGAACTATATCGCCAGAATAAGATGCCAGCCTGGCCTCAGGGCCATACTCCGTCGGAGACAACGTGCGGCATACCTCGACGTGGACATCCATGTGATTTCTCAGCGGAAGCGTGATTGACTGTCGCAGTGACTAGCTGACAGTTTCCAATGTCAGACTGGCTCTCTCTCCAAGCATCGCAGCTCGGTCTATCAGTGAGACCTGCGCTTCTTTCTAGGCACGACCTGCTCACCATAGTAATTCCTGACATAGGTGTCCAAGAGGCTGTCCAGCCCATCGTCTGCAGCGTCGTGTTTGGCGGGGCTGCGAACCTTCCCTAGCAGGCGTACCAAATAGTCCGCCGTCAGTTTGATGACGACCTTGCCGTGCTGGTGCTTTAGCTCGCGAGCCCAGCCTAGCTCTCTGTCATTGCGTAGATTGATGTCATCATCACGAGTTATAAAGAAGCCGATTCGCCCATAGTCTTGGCATAGATAGCTGTTCATCTGCCAATACTGTTCCCGCTTCAGCTCGCGGAAATTTTTGCATTCGAAGATCACTTGACGGGAGTCATACTCCTCCAAGACGCGCCTCCAAAACGGTGTCGCTCCATGATTGGTGCCAATGACATCACGTCGTTGCAGGTTGCCGGCGTTCGGATTGAGCTGGATGTTTCGAAGGCCGGCGGCAAACAGGACGCGAACGACCCGAAGGCACCATTGCTCGAACTGTGACCAGCCGGCCTCGCCTTCCTCGATCTCTCGTAACGCAGCCTCAAGCTGACCAATGCTCTTTGCCCGTTGTGATGGCGTTTCCGATGCCACAGAGACGTCATACTCATCGTATATTTCCGAAATTTCGGACTCGGAAGCGTGGGAGCGATTTAGGTTTAGGGCCATCCAGTAGCATGGATGCACCATTAGTGATTCACCGATAAGAAGATCTTTATCGGGCTTCCGGCCGTCATGACAGAACACGTAGTTGCCCGACGTGCGATCCCGAACGCCAATAAACCCAACGCTATAAAGACCGCGGACAGCCTCGACAGGGTCGTTGAATAGCGCGAACTGCTGCTGGACGATTGGTTCGTAGGAATCCTCAACCAGCGTACCCCGAATAAGGTCGCTGGCATCTTCTAGTGAAATGGCAGGGTCGCGGTGAGCAAACAGCGGCACTACCCACGCCAACGATTTTGCGTTGCTCGACACGATGCTGGCCGCGACCCAGCAGACGCCCGCATATCGGGCCGAGCTGCGTTACTCGGAAAGCCTGCTGGATCGGATCCGTGTCGCCTTTGCCAAGGACGCGGAACTCGCTCGCCGCCGCCATCACGCATTGGTGGATGCGCAAGTCCTTCAATCGGTCTACCGTGGTTGGTTTGAGATCGGACGGTCACGCTAGCGCCCATCGACGATCATTTTTTCTTGGGCATGTCGCGGACCAGTTGATGCAGACTCTTCCCGGTGCGCTCACGCACGGTTTCAAGCGTGGCATCCGAGCGAATGCCTGCGGCAAACCCGTCGCCGTATTCGCGGCGCAAGGTGCTCAGCTTGGTGTCCCCTCGCTTCTGACGAATTTCACCGGCCTTCGGGGGATTCTGATCACGGGTGCGTCCATCCAGTCCTCGCGGCAATTTGGTCGCCATGCATCGCTCCTTAGCGTGAGTGATTTTTACCGCAACCCAGGCACCGCCGGTAATCTCCCCAGCGACCTTGACGTTCGCGGCCCAGCAAGCAGGTGCATACATAACACGAGTCCGCACGGCCTTGACGCCAGCGCCAGAGCCGCACCCCCTGGATTCCGTAGTAGAGGGCGCTGAGGCCGGCGCCGACGGCCACGATATCGCCGGGCAAATCGGGCCGCGCTGGGGCGCCACCCAGGGCGAGCGGCAAGCGCGACAAGGTCTGCGCAACCAGGGCGATCAGAAGCGAGGCCAGCAAGGGCAGTGCACTCGGCAGCAGCAGCCGTGCACACATCCGCGATACGTACGACATCGACCTGTCCTCCCCGACTGTTCGTCGGCATGCTGGCCCAGCCGCGTCTCAGATCCCGCGACAGCCGCGCGCCTCCGGTCGGTCGCGCGCGGCAAGCGCACGCTATCGATAGCCTGGACATAGGCAGGCCTGTTTCGGTCGTATGAGCGGATTTGGGGCGTGGGCCAAGTGTCATGGACTATCTTGTGAAGAATGACGTATAAGCCATTGAAATTGCTATACTATTACCCTACTCTTCAATGGCCAATAATTTCAGTTATTGTCCAATGACGCTTTCGAGCGCCTTCGTGTTGATTTCCGCCGAAAACTGAGCCGGGCTTTTCATCGAAAAGTGAGCCACCCGTTTGTGCGTCAGGTTAGCTCAGGTGATAGATGAAGGTGAGGTTTAGCGCTCCTTTCCGGTGTCCGTAACGTGGTTTCTGAAGCGGTAACTGTCGTTGCCGGTTTCCAGGATGTGGCAGCGATGCGTAAGGCGGTCGAGCAACGCGGTGGTCATCTTGGCATCGCCAAAGACGCTGGCCCACTCGGCGAAGC
>NZ_JBFTRY010000025.1:0-35471 GCF_056399745.1 Dyella sp. 01N36 | reverse complement strand
GGGTGCGCTCCCACAGGTGGGGGGTGAGGGGTTAATGGTCAGGCGTGCGCGAGCGCCGGCGCATCGACCTGCTGCAACAGACAGACGATCGATCCGGCAGCTTCTCGGCCGTCGTACACGGCACGCACCACCAGATCCGCGCCACGCACATTGTCGCCCCCGGCAAAAATCTGCGGATGACTGGTTTGCAGCGGCAGCGCACCGTTCGCGCCGGTGATCACGCGGCCGGTCCTGTCCAGCGCCACGCCATGCGTGCGCAGCCAATCGGGCGGACTGGGCAGGAAACCGAACGACTGGATCACCACGTCGGCGTCGATCACATACTCCGTGCCCGGCACGTTCTGCGGACGCATGCGCCCATCGCCGTCATCGAGCAACGCCGTTTCCACTACGCGCACGCCGCGCACATTGCCGCGCGCGCCGCCCAATATCTCCAGCGGCTGGCGCTGGAACAGGAAGTTCACGCCTTCCTCGCGGCTGTAGTTCACCTCGCGCGCCGAGCCGGGCATGTTCGCCTCGTCGCGGCGATACACGCAGGTCACGCTGGCGGCGCCAAGGCGGATCGCCGTGCGATTGCAGTCCATCCCGGTATCGCCGCCACCGAGCACGACGACGTGCTTGCCGCGGAAATCGAAGGCCGGCGAGACCGCGCCATCGCGCAGCAGGCGTTCCGTGTTGGCGATCAGGAACGGCAGTGCATCGTGCACACCATGCAGCTCGCGGCCCGGCAGTTGCGCATCGACATAGGTGTACGCACCGGTGCCGACGAAGACCGCGTCGTATTCGTCCAGCAACTGACCGAACTCGATATCGCGCCCCACCTCGCGGTTGAGCAGAAAGCGCACGCCCATGCCTTCCAGCAATTGGCGACGCGTGCGCACCACACTCTTGTCGAGCTTGAAGGGCGGGATGCCGAACGTGAGCAGGCCGCCGATTTCGCTCTGGCGGTCGTACACATCGGCGGCGATGCCGGCGCGGCGCAGTCGATCCGCACAGGAGAGGCCGGCCGGTCCGGCGCCGATGATGGCCACGCGCTTGCCGGTCTCGCGCACGGCGGAGAGATCCGGCTTCCAGCCTTGGCGCAACGCTTCGTCGGTCACCCAGCGTTCGATGCTGCCGATGGTGACCGCACCGAACGCGGTCTGCTCCAGCGTGCACGCGCCCTCGCACAGACGATCCTGCGGGCAGACGCGTCCGCAGATTTCCGGCAACGGATTGGTTTCGTGCATCAAGGTCGCCGCTTCCATCAGGCGACCGTCCTGCACCAGCTTCAACCAGTTCGGAATGTAGTTGTGCACCGGGCACTCATGCTCGCAGTACGGATTGCCGCAATCGATGCAGCGCTCCGCCTGGGTGCCCGCCTGCGACGCGCCGAAATCGCCGGAGATCTCGCCATAGCCGAGCACGCGGATCGACACCGGCACCGTGCGCGGCGTCTGTCGCTGCACGTTGAGGAACTGGAAGGTCTTGGAGTCTGCGCTCATGCAGCGCTCCTCAGCTCTTCGGCCAATGCCGCCAGGCTTGCCGCCTTGGGTTTGACCAGCCAGAACTTGTATTGCAGGCCGCGGAAGTCCGCCAGGATCCGACGACCCCAGTCGCTGCCAGTCAGCTCGACATGACGTGACACCAGGGAACGTAGGTGCTGCATGTAATGCTCCATGCCTTCCGGCGAGATGCGCAGGATGTCGACCAGCTCGTGGTTGTAGCAGTCCACGAAGCTGCGCTCGATATCGAGCACATAGGCGAAACCACCGGTCATGCCCGCGCCAAAGTTCAGGCCCACCTTGCCCAGCACAGCGACGACGCCGCCCGTCATGTATTCGCAGCAGTGATCGCCGGCGCCCTCGACCACGGCGAGCGCGCCGGAATTGCGCACCGCGAATCGTTCGCCGGCCCTACCGGCCGCAAACAACTCGCCATCGGTGGCACCGTACAAACAGGTGTTGCCGATGATGGAGGCATCGTGACTGGCAAACGGCGAATCCGCTGGCGGACGCACCACGATGCGTCCGCCCGCCATGCCCTTGCCCACGCCATCATTCGCCTCGCCCACCAGGTCGATATGCACGCCGCCGGCGTTCCAGGCGCCAAGACTCTGCCCGGCGGCACCGCTGAGTTTCAGCAGGATCGGGCTTTCGTCCATGCCGTGGTCGCCATGCAGGCGCGCCACTTCGCCCGACAGCCGCGCACCAATGGCGCGATCGGTATTGGCGATCTCGAAGGCGAACTCGCCACCTGCCTTGCTCGCCACGACCGCGCGCGTCGCCTCATCGATGCGCGTCGCCAGTGCGGCGTCATCGCGCATCGGATTGCGCGGCAGCGTACAGGCGAAGTCCACGTTATCGGCCAGCGCTCCCGAGCCGAGTAGCGGCGCAAGATCGAGCTTGTGCTGCACCGGCGTGGTGCCGTCCACCTGTTCCAGCAGATCGGCGCGACCGATGATGTCATCCAGGCTGCGCGCGCCCAGCGAAGCCAGATGCGCACGCACGTCCTCGGCGAGGAAACCGAAGTAATTCATCACCATCTCGGGCAGGCCGATAAAGTGTTCCTTGCGCAGCACCGGATGTTGCGTTGCCACCCCGGTGGCGCAGTTGTTGAGATGGCAGATGCGCAGGTACTTGCAACCCAGCGCCACCATCGGGCCGGTGCCGAAGCCGAAGCTTTCCGCACCCAGCATCGCCGCCTTGATCACGTCGAGACCGGTCTTGAGGCCACCATCCGTCTGCAGGCGCACGCGGCCGCGCAAGTCGTTGCGGCGCAGGGTCTGCTGCGTTTCCGCCAGTCCCAGTTCCCACGGCGTGCCCGCGTACTTGATCGAGGTGAGCGGGCTCGCACCGGTGCCGCCGTCGTGGCCGCTGATGGTGATGAGATCTGCGCCGGCTTTCACCACGCCGGCCGCCACCGTGCCGACGCCGGCGTGACTGACCAGCTTGACCGACACGAGCGCGTCGGGATTGACCTCCTTGAGGTCGTGGATCAGTTCGGCTAGGTCTTCGATCGAATAGATATCGTGGTGCGGCGGCGGCGAAATCAGGCCAATGCCGGGCTTGGCGTAACGCAGTCGCGCGATCGTGCTGTCCACCTTATGGCCCGGCAGCTGGCCGCCTTCACCGGGCTTGGCGCCCTGCGCGATCTTGATCTGCAGCACCTCGGCATTGACCAGATACTGCGGCGTGACGCCGAAGCGACCCGAGGCGACCTGCTTGATCTTGGACGTCTTCTCGGTGCCGTAACGCGCCGGATCTTCGCCGCCTTCGCCGGAATTGCTGCGCGCACCAAGCCTGTTCATCGCGATGGCCAGCGCCTCGTGCGCTTCGGGCGACAACGCACCCAGCGACATGCCGGCCGAATCGAAACGACGCAGGATGCTTTGCGCCGATTCCACTTCCTCGATCGGCACGGCATTGCCTAGCGGCTGCGGCGACAGCAGGTCACGCAGTGCCGACGGCGGACGATGGTCGACGAAGTTTGCGTAGTTCCGATAGTCGGCCTGACTGCCCGTGCGCACGGCCTTTTGCAGCGTACCGATCACGTCCGGGTTGTACATGTGGTACTCGCCGCCGTACACGAACTTGTACAGGCCGCCCGCACGCAACGGCGAGGCATCGCTCCATGCTTCGGCAGCGAGGATCTGCTGGTCGTGTTCCAGTTCGGCAAAGCCCGCGCCGCCGATGCGCGACGGCGTGCCCGGGAAGCACAACGCCACCACGCTCGGGGCGAGACCGACGATCTCGAACAGCTGCGCACCGCGATAGCCGGCCACGGTGGAGATGCCCATCTTGGACAGGATCTTCAGCAGTCCTTTGCGGATGCCGCGGCGATAGCTGCGACCGATCTCGAAACGGTCGCTGGCGATATGCCCTTCGCGACCCAGCTCAAACAGGCTCTGATAAGCCAGCCACGGATAGATCGCGGTCGCGCCAAACCCGAGCAGACAGGCGAACTGATGCGGATCGCGCGGCGTCGCCGTTTCCACCAGGATGTTGCACTGGCAACGCAAAGCCTGATCGATCAGATGCGCATGCACCGCACCCACCGCCAGCAGCGAATGGATCGGCAACAAGTCCTGCTGCGGATAGCGGTCGCTTAGGAAAACCAGCTGGCAGCCCTCGCGCACCGCCTTCTCCACCTCGCGGCAGAGGCGCTGCAGCGCGGCTTCGAGGCCTTCCTCGGGCGCATACATCAAGTCGAAGCGTGGCGTGCCCACGAACTGCGGCAGTCCCAGCAACTGCCGCAGCTTGCGCTGCGAAAGCACCGGCGAATTGATCAGAATCTGCTTCGCGTTCTCCGGCGTGAGGTCAAATACATTGCTCTCCGGACCGATCTGCGTCACCAGCGACATCACCAACTTTTCGCGCAACGGGTCGATCGGCGGATTGGTGACCTGGGCAAAGCCCTGGCGGAAGCGATCGAACAGCGGACGCACCTGGCGCGACATGGCGGCGATGGGCGTGTCATCGCCCATCGAACCAGTCGCTTCCTGCTCCAGCTCCACCATCGCCTTGAGCACGGTTTCGCGCTCTTCGCGTGAGAGGCCGTAGAGCTTCTGGTAACGGCGCAGTTCGTCGGCCGGCAGCGGCTCTGCAGCGAGCGAAGGATCGATCAGGTCCGACTCTAGATAACTAACTCCCGCACGTAGCCAGTCGCGGAACGGTGCGCGCTTGCGGTTGATATCGTCGATGTCGGCGTCGCGCAGCAAGCGATGCTGCTGCAGATCCACCGCAATCATTTCACCGGGGGCGAGGCGGCCCTTGGCCACAACCTGCGAGGACGGCACATCCCACAGGCCTGCTTCGGAGGCGACAATGAGGTGATTGTCCGCCGACAACGCCCAGCGCGCGGGACGCAGGCCGTTGCGATCGAGCGTGCACGCAGCGTAATGCCCATCGCACATCACCAGACCTGCAGGGCCATCCCACGGCTCGCTATGCAGCGCGTAATACTCGTAGAACGCAGCGAGGTCTTCATCGATGCCCTCGCGCGCGGCAAACGCCGGCGGCACCAGCACACGCATCGCGGCAAGCAGATCGAGGCCGCCGGCGATCAGCACTTCCAGCGCGTTGTCGAGGCTTTCCGAATCCGAGCCCGTCTGGCGTACCAGCGGGCCGATATCGGAGAGGTCGACCAGCGGCGAATGCAGGATGGATTCGCGCGACTGCATCCAGCGGCGATTGGCGCGGATGGTGTTGATCTCGCCGTTGTGCGCCAGCAGGCGGAACGGCTGGGCGAGCCGCCATTGCGGCGTGGTGTTGGTGGAGAAGCGCTGGTGGAACACCACCGCATCCGCGCTCAGCGCCGGATGCACGAGATCGGCGAACACTTCGCGCAGGCGACCAGGCGCCGCCATTGCCTTGTAGCCAATAACTTGCGCGGACAGCGTCACCACATAGAAATGCTCGTCGGCCGCAAGCGCCGCTTCGGCACGACGGCGCGCGCGGAACAGCGCACGCTCGAACACGCCCTCGTCCATCGATGCCGCCGGTTCCACAAAGACCTGGCGCACGCGCGGCTTCGCTGCGGCAGCGAGGGGACCGCAGGCCTCGGCATTCACCGCCACATCGCGCCAACCGGCAACGTGCAGCCCTTCTTCGCGCAGATAGTCTTCCAGCGTAGAGGCCGCGGCGTCATCGCCCTTCGGATCGAGGAACACCACGCCCGCAGCGAAACGCTCGCCCAACGCGATGCCCGCTTCATCGGCAAGCGCTTTCAACCAGCCCAGCGGACGATGAAAGAGCACGCCGCAGCCGTCGCCGCTCACGCCGTCGGCATTCACGCCGCCGCGGTGGGAAAGTTTGGCCAACGCATTGAATGCGGTGTCCACTACCCATGCGCTCGCGCGACCGTCGATCTGTGCGACCAGACCAAACCCACAGCTGTCGTGCTCGAACGCAGCGTCGTATAGCGTCGCTGGACCTGCCTGCGCCATCTTGCCTCCCCGGCCGATGGTGGGAGACGCGTCGTCCCAACGGTGCCGAGGGCGCCGCTGTCACGCATCCATAAGTGTGGCCTCGACTAAAGCACATATGGTGCGTCGCGTCAAAGACATCTTTACGTCCAAATGAAAGTTTCAACTGGAAGCTTTTTTTGTCGGCAAGACATCGCGCGCACCGCGAAGACACCATGTATCCATCGATGACGTCGTCGCTGCTTGTTGCCGGTGCACGCACTTGTATCAGCGTGCGCATACACCCGATCGATCGTCGCGGGCATACCAGTGATCGCACCGGCCTTGCGATGAAGAGCACATGACCGGGACCAGCGGGCGATGCAGACCCGCTCGCACGCCGTCATCGCGCTCTGTGATAATCGCCCGATGCCAATACCACTCCGTCGTGCCCGCCCCCTTGCCTGCGCCGTGACCGGCGCGCTCGCCCTCGCCATCGCGGCCCAGCCGGCGTGGGCCCTGCAGGACAGCAAGACCAAGGCCGAGCAGGCCGAGGCTCAGAAAAAGCTGCAGGAGCTGCACAGCAAGATGGATGCGCTGGCCAAGGAACAGGCCGAGACCGCCGCCAAGCGCGACAGCGCCACCGCCGAGCTGGCCAAGCAGGCCAATGCCGTGGCCGGGGCCGCCAAGGCCGTGCGCGAGACCGACACCCAGCTCTCAGCCAAGCAGAAGGAGCTGGCCGACCTGCAGGCCCAGCGCGCCGAGCTGCAGAAGAACCTCGAAGGCCAGCGCGCCGCCATCGCCGACTTGCTGCGCGCCACCTATGCCCTGGGGCGCGGCTCGGACCTGCGCCTGCTGATGGGCGACGACGACGTAACCCGCATCGCCCAGGCGCTGGCCTATTCGAAGTATTTCCAGGAAGACCGCGTGGCCCGCGTGCAGAAGCTGATGGGCGACCTGGCCAAGCTGCAGGACCTGGAAACCGAGATCACCGCCCAGCAACAGGCCCTGCAGGCCGCGCGCGCCGAGCGCGAGACCCAGGCCAAGGCATTGGAGCAACAGCGCGCCAGCCAGGCCAAGCTGGTGGCCGAGACCGATGCCCAATACAAGGACCAGGCCGGCAAGCTGGCCGCCCTCAAGCAGAACGAGGCCTCGCTGAACTCGCTGGTCGCCACGCTTCAGAAGGCGATCGATGAGGCCGCCCGCGAGGCCGAACGCGCCGCCAAGGCCAGCGAAGGCAAGGCCGCGCCGCCCGCCGGCAAGGGCCTGGCCAATATCCGCGGCAACCTGCCCTGGCCCGCTGCCGGCGTGGTCAACAGCTACGGCAGCGGCGTGCTGATCAAGGCGCCGGGCGGCAGCGAAGTGCGCGCGGTGGCAGCGGGTCGGGTGGTCTATGCCGCCTTCCTGCGCGGCTACGGGATGCTGGTCATCGTCAGCCACGGCGGCGGCTGGATGAGCATGTACGGCAACAACGAGACCGTCCTGCACGGCGTGGGCGACCAGATCACTGCCGGCGAGGCCGTGGGCACGGCCAGCGCGCCCACCGGGGTCAATACCGGCGTCTACTTCGAGCTGCGCCAGAACAACCAGCCGGTGGACCCGCGCACCTGGCTGGGCAAGAAAGGTTGATCCAGGGATGTTCTGATCTATTCCACGATTGACGCCGCCTACGCAGCGTCGCAGGCTAACCTGCGTACCATGTTGAATTTTGGCGACATCCGGCGGTCAAAGCGGCAACGCGGCCCGCTGCCGGGCACGCCCCCACGGCTATACCGGAGTCCCCCATCCATGCGGTTTCCCACCTTGAGCCTGGCCGTCCTGCTGCTGGCGGCGCCGCTGGTGCAGGCGCAGACCGCGCCCACCCCGGCCAGCCCCGCCAAGAAGGCCGCCGACGTCGCACCGGCCAAGGCCTCGTCCGCCCCCGACCGCGTAGACCTCGACGACGTGCGCAACTTCAGCCGCGTCTATGAAATTGTTCGTCAGGCCTACGTGGAGCCGGTGGACAACAAGACCCTGATGAAGGCCGCCATCAGCGGCATGCTCAGCGGCCTCGATCCGCACAGCGAATACCTGGACAAGGCAGGCCTGGACGAACTGAGCGAGGACACCACCGGCCAATACGGCGGCCTCGGCATCGAAGTGCTGCAGGTCGACGGCACGCTGCGCATCATCGCCCCCATCGACGACACACCCGCCTCGCGCGCCGGCATCAAGCCGGGGGATACCATCGTGAAAGTCGATGGCAAGGTGGTGGACCCGGAGAACATCGACGACATGTTCAAGGCGCTGCGCGGCGATGCAGGCAGCAAGGTGACGCTCACCATCCTGCACGAGAAGAGCGACAAGCCCATCGACATGCCGCTGGTGCGCGAGAAAATCTCGGTCACCAGCGTCAAGACGCGCGAGATCCAACCCGGCTACGCCTATATCCGCATCAGCCAATTCCAGGATGACACCGCGCCGGATCTGGAAAAGAAGCTCGGCGAGCTGATCCGCAAGAACGGCACGCAAAAGGGCGCCATCCTGGATCTGCGCTCCAATCCGGGCGGCCTGCTCACGGCAGCGGTGGGCGTGAGCGATGATTTCCTCAACGCCGGCACCATCGTCACCACGCGCGGTCGCCTGCAGGATTCCAATCTCAGCTTCGAGGCGCACGCCGGCGATTTGCTCAATGGCGCGCCCATGGTCGTACTGGTGGACAACGGCACCGCCTCGGCCGCTGAAATCGTGGCTGGCGCACTCAAGGACAACCGCCGCGCGCTGATTGTCGGCCGCCGCACGTTCGGCAAGGGCGTCGTGCAGACGGTACTGCCGCTGGACAACGAACACGCGGTGAAGATCACCACCGCCCGCTATTACACCCCCAACGGCACCTCGATCCAGGCCGAAGGCATCAAGCCCGATATCCCCCTCGCCGACCTCGCGGTGAACAAGGCCGACAGCGCCGCCGTGCTGGTGAGCTCGGAAGCCGACCTGCCCAATCATCTTGCCAACGAAGATTCGAAACTGGGCAAGGACATCGACAACGACGGCAGCGCCGAGAATGCGAAGCTGGCGACGCAGGACTATGCGTTGTCGCAGGCGTTGAATGTGTTGAAGGGGTTGGCGTTGAATCGCGGGCCCTATGCGGCGCCGGTGCCGGCGACGGCTGCGCCGAGCAAGCATTGATCCGTCTTAGCTGATCGTTTGTGGGGATGACCTGTGAGGGTTGTTCCTGGGTGGAGCGAACGATGTGGATGTTCTGGAGGAGCCGCCTTGTTTGAGGCGGCTTTTCTTTTTGGGCGGTGCGGGGTGGATCGGTTTTGATCGTCATCCCGGTGCGGGGACGCCTTCGCTTTTCATCCCTGCGCCATAACACCCGCAGCATGGTGCTGGGATAAGCCCGAACGCTCGAGGCGAGTCGTTGTGGGACAACCTYCGAGGGTACAGAGGGGGTACTTCAAAGCGCTGCGCAACGCGCCCGARTCGCWGAGGACTTAAAGCCGGGCCTCGCTGCGCATCGGCTTTAGWCGTYCCGCMTTCCCTTTGCCRCGCGKGCTTGTCTGTGGGAGCGCACCCTGTGCGCGACAGCCACGCTGCGGTGCACAGCTCCGTAGGTTTGTCGCGCACAGGGTGCGCTCCCACAAAGAGCCGATCGGTACCGGCCTGCGCGATCCCTTGTAGGAGCGCACTTGTGCGCGACCGCAGCGCATGGGTGTAACGCTCCGTCGGCTGGTCGCGCACAAGTGCGCTCCTACAAAAGAGGCGCGCGGCAACGGCGGGCGTTGTTTGGCTCGTGATGTAGCGCTTGCCGCCCGGGTGCCCGTCTGACGCGACGGGCGAGGCAGATCGCGACAACGTTACAAACAGTACAACCCGCCAGCGATCTCCCCCACATCCCCCATGCGATCGATCAACGCCCCATCCTCCTCGCACAGGACAATATGGCTGACCTCATCGTCTGGATCCGCCGCCTGAGGCGCCACGTCGGCCGCCATCAGCAGGGCGCCCTTCGAACCCACGACACGCGAGACATAGCGCTCACACACATCCATGGCGCAATGAGCCGCGTATTCGCTCAAATGGATGTTCTCCACCCGCGATACATCGCCGATTCGATCGGCGATAGGCGGCAATTCGCGCGCCGCGAATTCCAGGCTGCTTCCAATCCTGTGCTGGGTCCAGGCGAACGCCGCGCCACCCAGGATCATCAGTACCGCCAACACCACCAGAGATGCTTTCACGAACTTGCTCACGCCTAGCCACTCCTTGCAGACCCAACCGGGCACGGGACATCACGTCCGCAGCCCTTCGGACCCAAACTGCAACTATGGAGCGACCATCCGAGGCAGACCATCGGATCAGTCTTGGAAGTAGATCGAAGCTCTCTTCGTCGCGAAGACGAGCAACCGCACGTGGCCGCTCAGGACAGCGGAATTTCCGGAGCCAGGCCCGCCAGATGACCAGCCAATGTGGCGTCCTCGGAGAGGATCTCAAAGCCCTCATATTCGAACGCAGGCGCCACCAGGCAAGTCACCAGGGTGTAACGGCCGAGCGGTCGAGCTGCCTGCCAGGCGCCGGCCGGTACGACGGCCAGCGTGTCCACGCCTGGCGCCAACGGCCCGAGACAGCAACGCTCCAGGCGCTTGTTGGCCGCGTGGTAGATCAGCAGCTCCAGCGGTTCGCCTTCGACGAAGTGCCAGGCTTCCTCGGCATCGACCCGATGCCAGTGGCTGAATTCGCCCGCCTCGAGCAAGTAGTGGATCGCGCTCAATGCGTGCCGGGCGCCGGCGCCGTCGCCACCCGCCTTGGGCGGATGGATGCGGCGATAGTGGCCGCCTTCCACGTGCGGCTGCAGCTGCAGCGCCTCTTTCAGTTGAGCAGCGCGGGCAGCGGCATCGCTCATGTGGCTGGCGCGTCGGTGGGCTTGATCAACCAGCGTACCGCCAGCATGCCCAGCTCATAGAGCAGGCACATCGGAATGGCCAGCATGATCATCGAGGTGATGTCAGGCGGCGTGATGAAGGCGGCAATGGCGAACGCGCCGACCACGGCATAGCGACGACCGTTGCGCAGCTGCTCCAGGTTCACCACGCCGATCGCGGCGAGGATCACCACCGCCACCGGCACCTCGAAGCACAGGCCAAACGCGAAGAACATCAACATCACGAAGTCGAGGTAGTGCGTGATGTCGGTCATCATTTCCACGCCCTGCGGCGTCACCGCCGTGAGGAAGCGGAACGCCGCCGGCAGCACCAGGAAATACGCGAAGGCGCAGCCGAGATAAAACAGGAACAGCGCTGCCACCAGCAGGGGGCGCGCCAGTCGCTTCTCGTTGCGGTACAGGCCGGGGCTCACGAAGGCCCACAGCTGGTAGACGATCATCGGCATGCTGATGAACAGCGCCGCATAGAAGGCCAGCTTCAGCGGCGTGACGAACGGACTGGCCACCTCGGTGGCAATCAGATGGGCGCCCTGCGGCAGGCGCGACACCAGCGGCGCGGCCAGCTCCGTGTACAAGCGGTTGGCGAATGGCACGAGGGCGCCAAGCACCAGCAGCACGGTCACGATCGCGCGCATCAGGCGCGAGCGCAGTTCGATCAGATGCGAAAAGAGACCTTGTTCCAGGTCATCGGCCCCGGGGCCTTCGAGCTCAGGCGCCGCCATGCGGAGCTTCCTTGGTCGCGGTGGCGGTGGCGGCGGCCACGTCCGCTACCGGCTCGGCAACGGGTGGCTCGGACGGTTTGGACGGCACGCCTTCAGGACGCATCTTGCGCAACGTCTCGTCCAGCTCGGCCTGGGCGGCTTCGGCTTTGGAGGCCACTTCGCGCGCCTGGCGGCGGATCTCTTCCACCTGCAGCTCGCGCTCCACTTCCGCACGCACGCTGTCCCAGCCGGTACGCACGCGCCGCAGGAACACACCCGCGGTGCGAGCGGCATGCGGCAGCTTTTCCGGGCCAAGCACGATCAGCGCGACGAGCGCGAGCAAGACCAGCTTGCCGAAGCTGATTTCGATCATGACCCTCGAGCCGCCTTACTTGGGTTCGGTGGTGTCGTGCTGGTTCTGCGTCTGGCTGGGGCCAGCGGGCGGCGGATCGGCGCGCAGGGTCGCGTTCGGATCGTTCGGCTTGGGGGCTTCGTCGCCGCCATCCAAACCCTTCTTGAAATCGCGGACGGCGCCGCCGATGTCGCCGCCGATATTGCGCAGCTTCTTGGTGCCGAAGATCAGCACGACGACGACCAGCAGGATGAGTAGATGGGTGATGCTCATTAGAATCAGGCCTCGAATGGTAAGCGGCGGAACGAAACTGTCACGCCGTCGCGCCGCCGCTCCCTATCATCGCTGAGTGTACTCCTCAAGGCGATCCCTGAAATCGACCACCTGGGTCGGCACGTTGCCCACGCCACCCTCGAAGATGCGGCGCGGGGTGATGCCCTTGCCGTAAATGGCCTCGTTGGCGTCGTAGTCGATGCGCAGGGCCGAGCCGTCCAGGGCCACGCCCGCAAACAGGCCGCGCGAGCGGGAATAGGAGTAGATCTCGGCCTTGAAGTCGCTGTCGGTGGAGGCCTGGGCCGTACGGCCCACCGGGCCGGCCGCGGCGGCGGCGTCCGCGCCGATCGTGAATTTGCCGTTGACGATGCTGTCCACGCCGCGCTGGGTACGGAACACCAGGATCACGTCGGTCGACGAGGCGCCGGCCTGGAAGCCCACGCTGCCGCCTGTCATGGTGATGAAGCTGGGGTTGGACCAGGTGCCGTCCGGCCCCTTCACCGAGATCAGGCCCTCGCCGCGACGGCCGCCGAACACGAAGCCCACCTTGAGCAGGTCAGGGATCACGGCGATGGCCTTGGCTTGCTTGAGCAGGTCGGTCGGGATCGACTTGTCCGGCGCCTCCATGATGTCGCTCAACACGCGCACGGCGTTCTGGGCGCGCACCAGCGGCGGGTCTTCCGCATGCGCGGCCATGGCCGGCAGCAACAGAACCAGGGACGCGAGCAACAGACGGTGCAGCGATGCTTTGAACATGGACGACTCCTTGGCTTGAATTCGGGGTGGCAGCCTGCGGCGATGATGTCCACGGCGGCTTCTTTGGCTTGTGGCAGACTTGCGGCGGATTTCTTCCGTCTGAGCCACGATGCCACGCAGCGATGACTATACCGGCGTTGCCGGCGCTTCCCGAGACCTTCCCGTTCAGGCTGCAGTGCTGTTGGTGAACCTGGGCACACCAGAGGCGCCCACGGCCAAGGCGGTGCGCCCGTATCTCGCCCAGTTCCTGGGCGACCGCCGAGTGATCGACTATCCGCGCTGGCTCTGGTGGCTGATCCTGCACGGCGTGATCCTGCGTGTGCGCCCTGCGCGTTCGGCCCACGCCTACCAGCGCATCTGGACGGCGCAGGGCTCGCCGCTGCGCGTGGGCAGCGAGGCACTGGCCGCGCGACTGCAGGACAAGCTTTCGGAGACATGTGCGGAACCCGTGCGCGTGGCGTTGGCGATGCGTTATGGCCAGCCCTCGGTGCCCGCGCAAATCGAGCGGCTGCAACGCGAGGGCGTGCGTCACCTGTTAGTACTGCCGTTGTATCCCCAATATTCCGCCACCTCCACCGGCTCGGTGATCGACGCCGTGGCCGAGTCCATGCAGTCGTTGCGCTGGCCGCCCGAGCTGCGGCTGGTCAACGACTATCACGACGACCCGGGCCATATCGAAGCGCTGGCGCGCAGCATCGAGCAATGGTGGGCGGCGCACGGTCGCGGCGACAAGTTGCTGCTCTCCTTCCACGGCATTCCCGAGCGCTATGTGCGCGAGGGCGATCCCTACTTCGACCAGTGCCAGGCCACCGCACACGCGTTGCGACAGCGACTGGCGCTGGAGGAGCCGCAGCTGCTGGTGAGCTACCAGTCGCGGGTGGGACGCGAGTCCTGGCTGCACCCCTATACCGACGCCACCGTGCGCGAGCTGGCGGCGAGCGGCATCAAGCGGCTCGACGTCGCCTGCCCGGGTTTCGCCGTGGACTGCCTGGAGACGCTGGAAGAAATCGCCATGCAGAACCGCGATTTTTTCGTCGAGGCCGGCGGCAGCGAACTGCGTTACATCCCAGCGCTCAATGACACGCCCGAGCAGATCGACAGCCTGGCCGCGCTGGTGAGACGCCACACCGGCGGCTGGTCCGCCTTCGCCCCACGCGTCGGCACGCCGGCATGAAAGCCCCGGTCGAGCGCGAGGTACGGCTGCCGCATCTGCGCCTGAGCGCGCAGGTGTGGGGCGACGAACAAGCGCCGCCGCTGCTGGCCCTGCACGGCTGGCTGGACAATGCGTGGAGCTATGCGCGACTCGCTCCGCTGCTGGCCGAACGCTGGCAGGTGATTGCGCTCGAACTGCCGGGTCATGGTCATTCCGATCATCTGCCGCCCGGCATGCAATATCACCTGGTCGACTACGTGCGCTCGGTGCTTGGCGCGATCGATGCGCTGGGACTGACGCGTTGCCACCTGATGGGCCACTCGCTGGGCGCGGGCATCGGTTCGATGGTTGCCGCGGCCAAGCCGGAGCGCATCGACCGACTGCTGCTGATCGAAGGGCTGGGCCCGATCGCCGACGATGGTCACCACACATTGCGCCAATTCCGCGATGCGATGGCGAGCGAGGCCACCGGCCGTTCGCTGCGTTCGTTCCCGTCCATCGACATGGCGATCAGCGCGCGCACCATGGCCAGTGGCCTGCCCGCCGATCAGGCGCGTCCCATCGTCGAGCGTGGCCTGCACAAGAGCGAGCACGGCTGGTACTGGCGCAGCGATGCACGAGTCAATCGCCCCTCCTCCATCCGACTCACCGAAGAACAGGTGCGCGCCATCCTGCGCGGCATCGAAGCGCCCACCGCGCTGCTGCTCGCCCGACCCGACACGCCCTACCTGCCCGGCCCCCGCATGCAGGCACGCGCCGCCTGCGTGGCCGATATCGCGGTGACGCATCTGGATGGCGGCCACCATCTGCAGCTGGAACACCCCGAAGCCGTCGCCCGCTGGGCGAACGCGCATCTGGACGGCGAGCACGCCTGACCGACGGCACATGCCCCGGCGCGGCAGCGGTCTAGACTGGCGCCATGCAACATCTACAACGCGCCAACTACGGTCAACCCGAACGGCTGCGGCAACTCGGCGACCTGCAGGTGTCCGCCACGCCGTATGCCGGCGGCAGCGCCTTGCCGTGGCATGAGCACGACGAGGCGTATCTGTGCCTGGTCGCTACAGGCGGCTATACCCAGCAAGCGGGCGAGCAGGAACTCGAATGCCGACCGGGCGCGCTTCTGACGCATCCGCAGGGCCATCGACACGCCAATCGCTTCGGGCCCGAAGGCGCGCGCTGCATCAGCATCTTTCTCGACGATATGGCCGGCGACGGGGTATCGCGTCTGCTTGGCGAACATCGCCAACTGCGACTGCCCGATGCGGATCGCCTGCTCGCCCGCATCGAACGCGAATTGCGCGCGACCGATGATGCCGCCGCGCTCGCTTTGTCGTCAGCCGTGTTGGAGCTGGTGGCGCTCGCCTGTCGTGCTGACGACCAGCGACGCCCCGCCTGGCTGCAGCGCGTCCTGGATCGCCTGCACGATGACCCCCTCGCCACGCCGTCATTGCAGGAACTGGCGGCTTTGGCAGGCGTCCATCGCTCTCATCTCGCGCGCGGCTTTCAGCAGGCCAAGGGCACCTCGATCGGCGAATACCAGCGCGGCTTGCGCATCGCGCTCGCGCGCAAGGCGCTGGGCGAGTCGCAGCGCTCCATCGCCGAAGTGGCCGCCATGGCCGGCTTCAACGACCAGAGTCATTTCGCTCGCGTGTTCCGTCACCTCACCGGTGAAACGCCGCGTGACTACCGGCACAGAACGCAACGCACGTGCTGATACGCCACGCACGTCCTAGACCGGGCGCGCCAACCGACGGACCATGACGACACCCGACCACGGAGTGTCCCCCATGCTGCATCGCGCCCGTCCCCTGCTCGTGTTGTTGCTCGCCGGTGCGCTGAGCCAGGCTTTCGCTGCACCCGCTGATGACAGCGCCGCCGTACTTGCCAGTCTGCGCCAGGCCCACGGTGGCGACCGCTGGCAACACGTCGCCGCACTGCAGGCCGAAGGCCGCGAAGCAGGCGACGGACTGACCGGCCCCTGGCAGGCCACGGTGGACCTGCGTAGCGGCCATTACCTCACGCGCATGCACAACGATGTGTTCGGCACTGCCGAGGGCATCGATGCGCAAGGCCACTGGCGCGAAGACATCACCGGCATGATTCATCCGTTGGATTCGGATGAGGCACGCACCGTCGACGTCACCGCTAGCTGGCTGCGCCGCTACGGCTTTCTCGATGCGGATTCCTCCGTCCAATACCATCACCTGCCCGACGCGCAGGACAACGGCCACACCTATCAGCGCATCGAAGCCACGCCGGCCGGCGGGCGTCTCGTCACGCTGTGGATCGATGCCACTACGCATCGGCTGGATCGCGCGATCTACGCGACTTCCTTCCTGATCGCCACCGAACGCTACAGCGACTACCGCGATGTGGACGGCCTGCCGCTACCCTTCCGCATCGCCAGCTCGCGCGCCAACCTCGCCGGCAATGCCGATGGCGAGAGCGTGGATACCGTCGAACGCTATCGCGTACTCAGCAATGTTCCGACAACCGATCTGCAGCGTCCCGATGGCAAGGTCCGCGACGTCACCATGGTCAACGGTGCGACGGAGGCGGTGACGCCCATGCAGCTCGAAGGAGGCATCCTGATCGTCGATGTGAGCATCGACGGGCGTGCGCCGATGCCCTTCATCCTCGACACCGGCGGCCATGCGATTCTCACCAGCGACGCGGCCAAACAGCTGGGTTTCCAGACACAGGGCCAGGGCGTGAGCGGCGGCTCGGGATCAGGAACGATGAGTACGTCGTATACCAAGGTGCATGACACTGGTCTGGGTAACGCGCATATCCGCGATCTCACCTATACCGTGCTGCCCTACCCCTACAGCTTCTACGAGCGCGGCAACGGTGCGCCGATCGCCGGCATTCTCGGCCTGGAAATGTTCGAGCGCTTTGCGATCACGTTCGACTACGACCACCATCAGCTGCACCTCAAGCCGTATGACCTGGGCGAAGCACCGCCGATCAAGCAAGGCGACGTCGTGGCGCTGCGCTTCACCGATGACATGCCGCTGGTGGAGGCCAATCAGGACGGCCATAACGGCATGTTCGGCATCGACACCGGCAACGCCGGCTATGTGCTCACCTTCCCCCAGTGGGCTCAACGCAACGGCATCGCGGCACGCTACGAGCAGGGCCTGCCGATACCCACCGGCGGCGTCGGCGGCCTCTTCACCGCACACATCGCCCACGCCAAGGAGTTCACCCTCGGCACGCAGCGCATGGACAACGTCGTCGCCATGCTCACCCGCAACGACGCCGGCGCCACAGGCAACCCGAGCGAAGCAGGGAATATCGGCCAGGACATCCTGTCGCGCTACAACGTGCACTTCGACTACCGCCACCAGCAGATGGTGCTGATGCCACGCGACCCTGTCCCCGTGTGGCACTACGGCATGGCGGGCTTTCGCGCTGAGAAATCCCAGGACCATCCGGATCGCTTCAACGTCATCAACGTCACGCCGGGCAGCCCCGCGCAGCAGGCTGGACTCAAGAAGGGCGACGCGATCGTGGCAGCGAATGGAAAAGCGGCAGCGAGCATGAGCTTTGGCGCGCTGCGCGATCTGAGCATGCATCTACCTGATGGCACACCGTTGGCGTTGAAATTGGCGGATGGCCGGGAGTTGAAGATGGTGCTGAGGGATATCGCACCGCGGTAAGAGCCCCCTCTCCCTTGTAGGAGCGCACTTGTGCGCGACAACCCGGCGGAGCGATACATCCCAGCGCTGCGATCGCGCACAAGTGCGCTCCTACAGAGGGAATGGCGAGCTACAGCCAGATGCAATTCCAATAGGGGTAATCAAGCACGCTATCCACCAGGCCCGCGCGCAAGGGATTGGCAACGATGTACCGCGCCACCGTCCTGATATCGTCCTCATGACGAAGCGCGCGGTCATGGTAGCCGCGCCCCCATACGACCGCAGTCCGCGTGCAATTCAATTGCCGCGCCACGGCTGCCTTGAAGCGATTCATGACCATTGGCAGCGAATCGCGATGCCCGAGCTGCACGAGTCCATGCCAGTGATCCGGCATCAGCACCCAGCACAGCAGAGACGCATCGCCCCAATTCTCCCGCTCATGGATGCAGCGACAGGCGGATCTAGCCAGCTCGCTGTTCTTGAACAGCGGCCGGCGATAAGCCGTCACCGTTGTCAGGAGGTAGATGTGGCCCGGGTGGGAAATTCTTCCCGCGCGCAGAGCTCGATGTCCCGGAGGAGAGGTCATGCGCGGACGGTTGCATCGTCAGCGCGGGATGGATAGCGGGGCCTTCGCTGCCCTTTCGTAGGGGCGTGCCTGGCATGCAATAGACAACGACCTGGCGATGGGGCGGGTTGTGTTCGCGCACAAGTGCGCTCCTACAAGGTTGTCGCGTTCGTCAGGGTTTTTGCAGCCCCAACGTCTCCAACCCCTGCTCAAACGTTACATCCACCGGAATCTTCGCCTGATCCAGCCGCTTCAGATCACCAGCCAGCGCGGCGTCGACATTGCCCATGCGATCGGTCAGCTGCTTGGCGGCATCGTAATCACCATCGCCCTGGATGGTGAGCAACTTGGCGGACAGCGCGTTCATGGCAGCCGTCATCTTGTCGAAGTCGACGCGATAGCGCCCCGTCGTGGCGTCACGGCTGAAAGCACCCTGCTGCTGGAAGAAATTGAAGCGCACCATGTTGGCCTTGGCGTGCGCATCACTGGCGCCAAAACGCACCGAGCGCAGGATGCCGGCGAGGAAGGTGACGTAGTTGTCCATCAGCTTGGACTTGTCCAGCTCACCCTTGTCGGCGAGCTTGCTGACCATATAGAGGCCGAGGATATCGGCCTTGCCTTCCTCGAAGCTCGATGCCTGGTCCTTCAAGGCCGTGCGCACCATGCCCTTGCCGTTGAGCGTGTTCTTGATGCCCAGGCCGTGCGCGACTTCATGGAACATGGTGTTCTCGAAGAAGGCATCGAAGGTGAGGTGCGACTGCTGATCGTCTGCCACCAACGCCTTGGCGATCGGCAGCATGATCTTGTCGAACTTCGCCTGCATCACGTTTTCCAGTTGCAGGCGACGCGTGCCCTTTTTCAGCTGCACTTCTTCGTCGTTGGGCAGGTTGATCGCGATGGTCTTGGCGCCGACGTTGGCGTCGCCCGCGTAGTACACGGCGAAGTAGGCATTGAGATCGGCATCGGCGCCGGGCTTCTCGGCCTTGTATTTGTCGCCCACCGGCAGCTCGCGCTGCAGTTCGGGCAGGTATTTGGTGAAGCGCGCGAGCTTGGCGCTCCACGCCTGGTCCTTCACCAGCACATAGCTTTCGTAGCTGGCCTTGTAGCCGAACAGTTGGTCCTCATAGGTTTCGATGGGACCGATCACGATGTCGACCGGATTATTCTTCATCGACATCCAGGCGAAATCGCTGGGGCGATAATCGTCGCTGAGCAAGGCATCGGCGCGCTTCTTGAGATAGCCCGCGAATTCCTTGTCGGCTGACAGATCCGCCGCCTGGCGCAGCAGTCCGGCGKCGCGCTGCAGGTCGGCCTGGTAGGCCTCGTGATAAGGCACCACCGCCAGTGCGTTCTGGGCATTTCGACGCAGCACGGTGTAGAGGCCGGCCTTGTCCTTGAGATCGGACTTGTCGAATTCCTCTTTGGTCATGTCAGCCGGATAGAACTGGGCGCCCGGCGGGCGAGGACCCACGCCGGCGACGAAGGGCTGGTCGTTGTTCAAGCGATCCCATGGGCCGTAGTTGATCTGGGCGTACTGGCGCGTGACATCGTCGGGAATGCGCGCCATCAAGGCAGCCTTGTCGCCCCACGATTGCTGCCAGTAGATGTCGTTGGTGACATCGGCCGCCTCGATCAGCAGCGCGATCATCTGCTTCTGCTTGTCGTCGAAGCCGGAGAGATCCGCCGTGAGCTTGACCGACGCGTAGTTGGCCAAGCCCTGGGTGGCGATGTCCGCATCCGTGGACGGCGGCGGCACGGTCGGCGTGGTGCTGGCCGGCGCGGGCGCGGAAGCAGCTCCGGCAGGCGCGTTGCTATCGTGCGAGCTGCAGCCGGCCAGGATGGCGATAAGACTCAGGGCAAGCAGATGGCGACGCATGGCGCTTTCTCGATAGAAGGAAAGCGCCATGGTAGCGCGCGGCGAGTTACGCGCGTCTACCTCCATTTTCGTCATTCCGGCGCAGGCCGGAATGACGAGCTAAAAAACAGCGCCTACCTCACCCCGAAATCGCCAGCCGCTCGGACTGATACAAATGCGCCGTCGCCAGCACCCCCACAATGGAGGCGGCCAGGCTACCCGCCAGGCACAGGCCGAACTGGTCCGCCGTGACGCCATCGCCACGCAGCAATTGCATGATGCCCAGGTGCTGCCCGAGCAGCGGCACGGCGTACATCCATTCCTGTGCCTTGATGGGCATGGTGGACAGAAGGATGCTGGGCAGCACCGGCACGAACATCAGCAGCGAAACATAGGTTTGCGCTTCGCGATAGCTCTTGGCGAATGCCGCCACCATCGACTGCAGCGCGGCCAGCAACACGATCAGCGGCAGCATCAGCAACAACACCTGCCCGCTGAAGCGCAGGCCGAGATCCAGCTCCATGCCGAGTTTTTCCGTCGGAATGAAACGGCCCACCACGGCGAACGCCAACAGGCTGATCAGCAGGCTGATCGCCGAGAACGTGCAGATGGCCGCCAGCTTGCCGGCAAGAATCTTCCAGCGCGCCACCGGATTGGCGAACAGCGGTTCCAGCGATTGCCGCTCGCGTTCGCCCGCAGTGAGATCGATCGCCAGATACATGCCGCCCATGAACACGGTGAGCACGAAGAAGTACGGCAGGATCGAAAACACCAGTGCGGCACGCGCCTGCGCCGTGGCCTGGTCGCGCTTGGCGGCAACCACCGGCCACGCGGTACTCGGCGAAAGTCCGCGCGACACCAGACGCATCGCACCCTGCTGGCGTGCATAGGTTTCGACCACTTGCGACAAACGATCCACCGCAGCATTGGCATCGCGTTGCGAGGAGTCGTAGATCAACTCCACCTGCACGGCCTCGCCCTTGCGCCACGCCGTGGCATAGTCGGGCGAAATGCGCAGCACCACATCGGCATCCTGCTTGCGCACGGCCAGTTCGGGATTGGCGATGGGCGGCTTGGGTACGATGCCTTCGGCCTTCAAGGCGTTGATCAGGTTGGGGGCGTACTCGGCCCCGGCCACCGGCACCGGCAGCGGCTTCTCGGCCTTGTCCAGCTGACGGTTGAGAGTGATGTTGAGCAACATCACCATGATGATCGGCCCCAGCAGCGGACCGGTGAGGAACGCACTCATGATGGTGCGTCGGTCGCGCAGGTTCTCGCGCACCTCCTTCATGTACACGGTGAGGAAGGCGCGCGTGCGTGCCACCGGCGTGATAGTTTTCATGTTCATGCGGCGAGGCCCTCTTCGCTGCCGATGATCTTCACGAAGGCATCCTCGAGGTTAGCCTCGCCTGTCTGGTCGCGCAGCGCAGCCGGCGATTCGTCCGCCACGACGCGGCCGTTGGCGATGACCACGATGCGATCGCACAGCGCCGCCACCTCCTGCATGATGTGACTGGAGAACAGCACGCAGCGCCCCTCGCTTTTCAGCTGCTGCATGAACTGCCGCAGCGCTCGCGTGGCCATCACATCCAGGCCATTGGTCGGTTCATCGAGAATGACATTGCGCGGATCGTGGATCAGCGCGCGCCCGATCGCCGTCTTCACACGCTGGCCCTGGGAGAATCCTTCGGTACGGCGATCGGCGAAGTCGCTCATTTCCAACGCCTTCACCAGCGCCTCGCGGCGACTGACGATCAAGTCCTCGGGCAGACCGTGCAAGCGAGCGAAATAATCGATGTTTTCGCGCGCACTGAGGCGCTTGTACAGTCCGCGTGCATCCGGCAGCACGCCCAGCTGGCGTCGCACGGCAAGCGCGTCGCTGGCGGCATCGATGCCGTCCACCAGCACCTGGCCGCGATCGGGCTTCATCAGCGTATACAGCATGCGCAGCGTGGTGGTCTTGCCTGCACCGTTGGGACCGAGCAGGCCGGTGATCTCGCCATCGCGAGCCTTGAAGCTGACGCCATCCACCGCTTTGACGGTGCCGAACGCCTTGTGTAAATCCTTTACCTCGATCATGGCGTCGCTCCGTTGAAGTCGATGAAGGTCGGCGTGGGATGCATCCGCTCCAGACAGGTGGTGTCCAGTACCTTGGGCTTGAGGTCTTCGATGAAGTGCTTGACGATCTGCGGCGCGCAGCCCGCGTTGATCACGTTGTGACCCTGGCCGGCGAGCACGAGGTGGCGCGAGTTGGGCAGGTTCTTGGCCACCTCGTCGCCGTAGCGCGGCGGCGTGACCGGATCGAACTGGCCGGAGAACAGCAGCACCGGCGTATCGGTTTTCAGCGGCTCGTGGAAATCGGCCGGCCGCGAACCCTTGGGCCACACCGAACAGGTGTTGCGCAGCGTATCGACCATGCGCGTGCCCAGGATGCTGTGCGCATCCTCTTCGCGCGGCGTCAGCAGATCGGCATCCTCACTGCAGATCACCGCGAGCTGCATGCCGCCGTTCATGGTGTCGGAAAGATCGCCCGACAGCAGCTTGGCCTGCCCCAGCAGCGGGCCGACGTCGCCATGCGCCGCGGCATCGATGGAAAGCGGCAGCAGTGCGGCCGTGAGCGGTGAATAGGCGAACATGCGCACGACGCTGGCCAGCGAGTATTCGCTGAGGGTGCGCTGCACGCTCTGATAGGTTTGCGGATCGCGGAAGCTCACCTTGTGCGGATTGGCGCGCAGCGCGTCGCGCAGCTGGAACAGCGTCTGGTACGGATCGTTGAAACGCTTGCGGCAGGCCTCGTTGGCCGTGCACTGCGCGAACTGCGCCTTGAGCGCATCGTCGAGGTTGCGGGCAAAGTCTTCGCCGAGCACCAGTTCGTTCGGCACCACGCCATCGAGCACCAGGCTGCGCACGGCCTGGGGATAACGCATGGCGTACTGCTGCGCCATGCGCGTGCCGTAGGACACGCCGACCAGATCAAAGGTCGGCGAACCCAGCGCCTTGCGCACGTCTTCCAGATCCTGTGCGGCGATGGTGGTGGTGTAGTAGCGAGGATCTGCCTTGCCGTCGAGCTGCTTGAGGCAACGTTCGGTTTCCTGCTTCTGCCGCTCAGGACTGGCGTCGACATCTTCGGAGCCGCCTTCCGTGCCCTCGCCTTCATCCTTGCAGGTGAGCGGATTGGAGCCGCCGGTGCCACGCTGATCGAGCAGCGCCACATGGCGATGCGCGAGCAGCGGCTGCAGGGCCGTCGACACGCCCGGCCACGATTCCGTGGCCGCCTGTCCCGGCCCGCCCGCCAGCATCACCAGCATGTCCTTGCTGGCGACCTGTGCACTGCTGCGGATCACCGCGAGCTTGAGGTGGATCTTGCGGCTGTTCGGATCGTCGCGATTCTCGGGCACTTCGAACGGTACGCACCACGCGGCAGTGGAAAGCCCGCTGTTGGGCTCCCCCAGCTCGCACGGCGTGAGCGTGAGCGAGCCCAGCGTCCACGTCTGCGGTTTAGCGGCTTTGGCGGGCGCCTGGGTTGTGTCGGCGGAAGCGGCGGTGTCTTGCGCGCCTGCACTCGCCTGCGGATGAAATTGCTTCCAGCCCAGTATCGCCAGTGCGATGACCACGATGCCTAGGCGAAAGGCGGTTCGTCCTTTGCTTGCCATGGGTGTACTCCCCTCACTCCATTGGATGTCGCGAAATCGCCGGTAGCGTCACCGGCGGTTCCGGTTCGAAGATCGATTCGATGGAAAGGCCAAACAGCCGCGCAATCTTGAAGGCCAGCGGCAGACTTGGATCGTACTTGCCTGTCTCGATCGCGTTCACCGTCTGGCGCGATACATCCAGACGATCGGCCAGGTCGGCCTGCGACCAGGCGTGCTCGCCGCGCAGTTCACGGATACGGTTATTCACGGTACGCCCACCAGGGCACGACGATTCCGGTTAGTCATCGGGCAGCCCACGCGTGCGCCAGCGCGCCATGCCCAGCAGCAGCCCGAGCACCGCCGACGCGCCCGCCATGCCGCACAACAGCCCGATGCGGAAGCTGTCCCAGTCATGTCGCCATGCGTAAAGCGCTGCCACGCCCGTGATCAGGGCGAGCAGCAACAGACGACCGGCCGGCGCGAGGCCSCTCTCGCCTGTGCAGGCCGCGTCATGCCCATAGGCGCGCGCCACGTACCAGCGAGTGATTCCGTAGCTGGCCATCATCAGTGGAAAGACCCAGATCAGCACCGAACCATCCAGCGGCAGCACCTGCGCAATCGACAGGAAGCCACCCAACAAGCTCAGCGCCGCGGTTACCCCGGTCGCCACGCCCAAGGCGATCAGATGGGTGCGCTGCTCCAGCTCATCGCTGTCGCGGATAAGCCGGGCCAGCTGGGCCAGCACGTAGAACATGGGAAGCAGCGGCGCCAGCGCGAGCAGGATCTTCAGGGGCAGGCTGCCGACCGTATGGACGATCGGCCAGACGGACAGCATGAACACCGTATAGAGGGTGATCGCGAACAGCGTGCGCCGCTGGTATTGCCGATAGGTGAGGCGAGACATAGAGGCCCTGAGTCCAGTGTCAAGCTGACTTGACACAGGCTACGTCCAGCCCCTGAGGCGTGTCAAGCACGCTTTACACAGAGGCCTGTATCGGCCGGCCCGGCGCAAAACTTAACGGTCCTGGCCATCGGACATCTCCGAAAATGTGACCCAATTTGCACATTGAGCTGCCCATAGCGTCGGATGTGACCCAGCTCGACTCACAAAATTCGTCACTTGCATTTAACAACTACATCTCACTTTCGGCAGATTGCGGGGTTTTTAGCGTCTCGCTGTCGTTGGCACGGGGGTTGCTTTGAGGGCGGTAAGCGAACTGGAAGACCGACCCGAGGGGTGGGGGCCAGAAGCCTAAAAGGCGCTGCGGGGGGCGATGTCCCATTTGGTCCGAAAGCGCATGACTCGTTGCTTGCTCAAAAACTTACGTCAATCAAAGGACATCGTATGAAGAAGATTCTGGTTTCCGCCGCTCTGGCCGCCATCCTCGGCACCGCTGCCTTCTCGGCCTCGGCCGTCGACGGCACCATCACCATCAGCGGCAACATCAACGCCTCGACCTGCAAGATCAACGGCGCCAACAGCCCGGCCGCGATCGCCGTGACCCTGCCGACCGTGTCGACCACCTCGCTGAATGCCGCAGCCGCTGTTGCCGGCCGCACCCCGTTCTCCATCGCCCTGACCGGCTGCGGTTCGCTGACGAAGGCCACCACCTTCTTCGAGCCGGGTCCGACCGTGATGGGCGACGGCAACCTGAAGAACGCCACCGGCACCGCCACCGGCGTTGAAGTGCAGCTGCTCAATGGCGCTGATTTCTCGGCCATCGCGCTGAACAGCGCTTCGGGCGCACAGAACTCGACCCAGGCCACGCTGACCGGCGGCGCCGGCACGCTGAACTACTACGCCCAGTACTACGCCACCGCCGCTGCGGGTGCCGGTACGGTCGCCACCAGCGTCCWGTTCACGATGCTTTACCAGTAAGTCGCAACACGCGCCGGAGCCACCTGGCTCCGGCGCACTCCCGCTGACAACATCAGCGGCCCTGATCCCACTGAGGTAATTCCCGATGAGGAAGTTAGTCTGCGCAATCGGCGCGGGCCTGATGGCCCTGTGTCTCAGCGCTCCCCAGGCCCAGGCCAATGTGTTGATCGGCGGCACCCGCGTGGTGTTCCCCGCGAAGGACGGCGAAGTCACCGTCCGTCTGACCAACGACAACGACCACCCCGTGCTGGTGGAATCCTGGATCGACCGCGGCGACGTGCATTCCACGCCCGAGTCAGTCGATGTGCCGTTCCTGATCACCCCTCCTCTGTTCCGCATGGAGCCGAAGAAGGAACAGAGCCTGCGCGTTGTCTTCACCCATGAGCAGCTGCCGGCTGACCGGGAATCGCTGTTCTGGCTCAACGTGCTCGAAGTGCCGCCCAAGCCCACCGGCCCGCAAGCGGAAGGCCAGAATCTTCTGCAGCTGGCGCTGCGTTCGCGTCTGAAGCTTTTMTACCGTCCGACCGGCCTGCAGGGCGACCCGCTCAAGGCACCGGGCGCGCTTACCTGGAAGATCGTGGCCGACGGCAAGGGCTTTGCGCTTGAAGCGCACAACCCCACGCCCTACCACGTAACGATCTCCGAACTGTCCGTCGCCAGTGGCGGTAACAACGTCGGTGCCGAAATCGGCATGGTCGCTCCGCTGTCGGACCTGCGCCTGCCGCTGCATGGCAACAGTCAGAAGCCGGCGGCCGGTAGTGTCGTGTCGTTCTCGGCCATCAATGATTACGGCGCAGCCGACAGCTACAAGAGCACGGTGTCGCCGTGATTCATCTGCGCGCCTGCCATAGCCACCGCACGAGCACCAACGGCCTCGCCGTCGGCGCCCGCGTGGTGCTGAGCGTGGCTATCGCCGGCGTGCTATTTGGCCTGAGTGCTTCTTCCCATGCGGCTGCCGCCGCAGCCGCCTCCGGTGCCGATGCATCGGCAGCGATCGATGCGAACTTCGATCGCAGCCTGCTCTCCGGCGCCGGCAGCAACACGAACGACCTCTCGCGCTTCGAGCGCGGCAACGTGGTGATGCCTGGCGTGTATCGCACGGATATCTTCGTCAACAACGCCTGGATGGGCCGCGCCGACGTGCGCTTCGCTTCGCCCTCGGCGGATGCGCCGGCCATCGCATGCCTGACCAAGGCCATGTTCGAGCAGTTCGGTCTGCCGATGCAGAAGCTCAGCGCCGAACAGCAGGCGAAGCTGGCCAACGACGCGGGCAGCTGCGTGGCAATCGGCGACCTGATTCCCGCCGCCACGATGAATTTCGATCAGCCGAACCTGCGACTGGACGTGAGCATCCCGCAAGCCTGGCTGGGTACCCGCGCGCGCGGCTACGTCAGCCCCGAGAACTGGGACCGTGGCGTCAACGCCGCCCTGCTCAACTACAACTTCAACAGCTACCGCAATCACAGCAACGGCGTCACGCAGACCTCGTCGTTCCTGGGCCTCAATGCGGGTCTGAATCTGGCTGGCTGGCAGTTGCGCAACGATTCCACGGTGGTGATGCAGTCGGGCGGTGCCGCGGGCACGCCCTCGACCACGCACTGGCAGAACATTGATACCTACGTGCGCCGTGACATTCCTTCCATGCGCTCGCAGCTGACCATCGGCGATTCCTACACGAGTGGCGATCTGTTCGACGCGGTGAGTATCCGCGGTGTCCAGCTGACCACCGACGACCGCATGCTGCCCGATTCTCTGCGTGGCTACGCACCGACGGTGCGCGGCGTGGCCGAAACCAATGCCAAGGTAACCGTTCGCCAGAACGGCATCGTGCTGTACGAAACCACGGTGGCACCGGGCCCGTTCACCATCAGCGACCTGTACGCCACCGGTTACGGCGGCGACCTGGCCGTGACCGTGACCGAAGCGGATGGGCGTGTGCGTTCGTTCGCCGTGCCATACGCCTCGGTGCCGCAGTTGCTGCGTCCGGGCGTGATGCGCTTCTCCGTCGCCGCGGGCGAACTGCACGACGCTTCGATTCACGCACATCCGGCGCTGGTAGAGGCCACCCTGCAGCGCGGCATCACCAACATGCTCACCGGCTACGCGGGCGTGGTCGGCACGAATGGCTACGGCGCGGTGCAGATCGGCACCGCACTCAATACCAAGTACGGTGCACTGGCGCTCGACCTGACCGACGCACGCACGGAGATCCCGGGCCAGTCCACGCAGAACGGCCAGAGCGTGCGCCTGAGCTACAGCAAGATGCTGCCGGACACGAACACCTCGCTGACGGTTGCCACCTACCGCTACTCCACCAGCGGATACCTTGGCCTGCGCGACGCGATGACCATGCGCGACATCGCCAACGGTTATCGCTACGTCGACCCGTCCACGCAGACCACGATCGACGGTGTCACCACGACCAACCTGCTCACGCCGGACCAGATCCGCGCGCTGCAGGGCAACCAGGGCAACTTCAGCACCTACACCAGCCAGCTCGATCGCCAGCGCAGCCGTTTCGACATCAGCTTGAACCAGCGCCTGGGCGACCACGGCGGCACGATCTATGTCACCGGCTCGGCCATTGACTACTGGAACCGCAACGGCACGGATGTGCAGTTCCAGGCCGGCTACAACAATACGTTCCGCCGCCTGAGCTACACGATCTCCGCCACGCGTACCCGCGATGCGTTCTCGCGCATGAGCAACCAGATCTTCGCCAGCTTCACGCTGCCGCTCGGCAACAGCGTGCATGCACCGAACTTCGGCGCCAACCTCACCCACGACAGCACGGGCCATACGCTGGACCAGGCGACGATCAACGGGACCCTGGGCGTGGACAACCAGTTCAGCTACGGCGCCACGGCCTCGCACGACAACGGCCAGGGCGACGGTGGCAGCGGTGGCAATGCCGGTACGGTCTACGCGGGTTACCGCAGCCCCTATGCACAGTTCAACGGAAGCGTGGGTGCAGGCAACGGCTATTCGCAGGCGTCGCTTGGCGTGTCCGGCGCCGTCGTTGTTCACCCCGGCGGCGTCACCTTCGGCCTGCCGATGGGCGACACGGTAGCCGTTGTCGAAGCCAAGGATGCCGCCGGTGCGCGCGTGCTCAACTCCTCCGGCGTCCGCATCGACCGCTTCGGCTATGCACTAGTGCCGTACATGACGCCTTACGGCCTCAACACGGTGCAGATCGATCCGAAGGGCCTCCCGCTGAACGTGCAGCTGGAAGCCACCAGCGCCCAGGTTGCTCCGCACGCCGGCGCGGTGGTGATGCTCAAGTTCAAGACGGAAAACGGCCGCACGGTGCTGCTGCGCATCCGCCAGTCGGACGGCAAGGCCATCCCGTTTGGCGCCGACATTGTCGATGAAAAGAACCAGCCCATCGGCGTGGTAGGCCAGGGCGGTCGCGCGCTGGTGCGCGGTGCGAAGGACGAAGGCCGCCTCAACGTGCAGTGGAAGCTCGATGACAGCTCACCGATCAGCTGCGGCTTCTCTTATCACCTCAAGCCATTCGACAAGAAGAGCGCCAAGATGGACGGCCTGGAAACGATCGACGCCACCTGCTCGCCCATCGCTTCCAGTGGAAACGCGTCATGAGCCAACTTCGTTCCGCATTGACCCTCCTGGTTCTGCTGTCACTCGCGTTTCTGCCGATGACGTCGTTCGCCTCGTGCACGCTGACGGGCAACAAGGAACTGGTCAACATGACGCTTCCGGCCACGATCATCCTTGATCCCAGTGCCCCGGTAGGCACGGTGCTGGCCACCTCGCCCGCGGTCGACCCCAGTCCCAAGACCTCCTCGGTCGACTGCGGAAGCACAACGACAATCGGCGTGATCAATCTTCTCCCCGGCGGTCAGCCCAACGGCAGCTCGACGATCTATCCGACGGGTGTCGCTGGCGTGGGTTATCGCATCCTGCACCCCGACTCCAGCAAGTTCCTGCCCCCGTGGGGTTTCGACACCATCGCCTCGGGCACGTACGCGTTGTCGGTGCAGTCGGCCATCCAGTTGGTCAAGACCGCCCCTATCACCGCCGGGTCCACGCTCAACGCCGGAACGGTTGGCTTCTGGCAGTACCAGGGGTCACGCAACACTTTGCGCGTAGAGGACTTCGTCCTGGCCAACAACGTGAAGTTCGTGGCGCCCACATGCACGGTCACCACGCCGAGCATCTCGGTAACGCTGCCCACCGTCTCCAATACCGCGTTCAACGTGGCTGGAGCCACAGCCGGCGCCACTGCGTTCAATATCGGACTGAGCTGCTCCAGTGCCGCGTCTGGCCAGGACATCGCCATCCAGTTCGACACGAACAAACAGCCGAACGGAACCACTGGCGTAATCACACCGACTGGTACGGCGAAAAACGTCGGCGTGCAACTCGTTGACAGCAAGTTCAATCCCATCACCTTCGGCGCCGCTGCCGATGCCGGCACGACACCTACCGGCGCCCTCAACCTAACCTATTACGCGCGCTACTACGCCGTCACGACGGGCGTCACCGCCGGCACGGTGAATGCCACGGCCACTTTCACAATCAGCTATCCATAATTCGGTCGCAGGGGAAATCCTTCGATGCGCTAATAATGCGCGTCACGGAGGTGTTCTGATTTCCTGGAGGTTTGCGACATGTCGCCGTTACATCATGACCGGGGCCGGTTTGCGCATCGCGCCGTTTGGCTGCTGCTTGTGCTGCCCTGCCTCGGCTTCATGCCGAGGTATGCCGCGGCGGCGACCTGCTCGGCCAGTCCGGCCGGCGCAGCGCTCAGCGTTGCCGGCGTGACGGTCACCACGGGCACGCCCGTGGGCACGAAACTCGGTACGCCCGGTACCATCGGCATCACCTTCACTTGCAGTGGCCTGGCGACCTCGGACACGGCCACCATCCAGGTCGGCAACCTTGCGCCGCGCGATGCTTCCGATCCTCCGGCCGGTGGCGGCATCAGTTTCGCAACCAACGTTCCCGGCATCGCGCTCGTACTGACGGCGTCGCCAGTGCAGGCGTCAGACAACAGTTGCCTGCGTTGCGGCCCCGGATCCACGCCGGGTTGGGAGGCGGCCTCGATGACGAAGGCCCAGAACTCCACCACGGTGACGCTGACCGGACAATTCATGAAGACGGGGGCCGTGACAGCAGGCACGGTGTCGTCGATCCAGCTCGCGCAGTTCTGGTGGTACATCTACGGATCGACGAACAGCGTGGGGCCACTGTCGACGCTCACGCTCAACTCCGCGGCGATCGCCGTGCAAGCCTGCTCGGTCAATACCGATTCCACAAATCTCACGGTGACGCTGCCCACGGTAAGCACGCAGGCGCTGAAAACCAACGGCGCGGTTGCGGGTCGTACACCGTTCAAGATCAACCTGACGTGCCAGTCGGGCGCGAACGTATCGATCACCATGATCCCGTCCACGGCCGGCGTTGCCACGGGCACCATCGCCAATTCGGGTACAGCCGCCAACGTCAACGTGCAGTTGCTGGACGGTACGTTCAACCCGGTGACGTTCAATACCTCTAAGTCGCTGGGCGCGGCGCCAAACGGTACGTTGTCGTTGCCCTACTACGCGCAGTATTACGCGACGGGCGCTGTGGGCGCAGGCAGTGTGAAAGCCACGGCCACTTTCACCATGACATATCAATAGCGATGGCGCGCAATTGGCACTCAAGCGGTGCGGGTTGCCGCCGATAAATCAATCGTACGCTTGAGTGACCAAGTTCATGCGAGCGTCCGCATGGCCAGACGCTTTCACATAACCGGAAAAGTACCCGATCAGACGATCGGCGCTCAGGGAAGACGACTCCAGCGGCTCCACCGTCAACGTATAGGACGAGGGAAAAGCATGCGAGGCAGTGCCGGGCAAACCATCGCCACCGCATTCGAGTCGTCGACGCGATGTCGCCGCCTGTTGCGCTGGCAACATCGCGGTCATGCTCTCGCTGCTGGCGGCACAGGTGGGCGCCACCACGGCTCCGGAGAACGTGATCGTTCCCCCATCGGCGTGGGCCACCGGCACACCCAATGACACGGCGACAACGCAACCCATCCAGGTCTTGCGAATCCAGCCCTTCATAATCGCCCCTTCCCGTACCCCCTTTTTGGGGATACCTGATGGGATCTATCGGCGTGGGCCCCTTGCGCTTGATATCGAAAACCCGCGCAGGTCTTCGCAACGTGAACTGCGTCACGCTTTTGGCGGGTGTCGGGAAGGCGACCCGTGGAACGGCGGATTGGGCAGTGGCGAAGGGCGTCGCCGGGCTGATCCGGTTAGCGGCCGGTCTCAGCCGAACTTGAGCGTCTTGTTGGGCAACGGTTTAGGATCGGTTGCGCGACTTAACGTGAGGAGACGTACTTCTCGCGGCGGATATGCGCCACCGGCAGGCCGAAATCCTTCAGGGCGGTAAACGCCGCATCGACCATGTTCGGGTTGCCGCAAAGATAGGCGATGTCCCGCTCGGCGCTGGGCGCCAGCTCGGCCAGCACCTGCTGCACGTGGCCGGGGCGATCGTTCGGACGCGGCACCTCGCGGGGCTGGCGGCTCAGGCAGCCATGGAAGGTGAAGCCGGGGTTAGCCTGGGCAAAGGCCTCGAACTCCTCGCCGTACAGCAGCTCGGTTTCGTTGCGCGCGCCGTACAGCAGCACCACCTCGCGGCCCTGCTTCACCAGCTCGGTGATCTTGGGCAGCATGGCGCGATACGGCGTCACACCGGTACCGGTGGCCAGCAGCAGATAACGGCCATTGCTGTCGTTCGGCTGCAGGCAGAAGCGGCCGTAGGGGCCGCTGGCGCTGATTTCGCCGCCGATCGGCAGCTCGCCCAGCAACTTGGTGGCGGCGCCGCCTTCCACATAGCTCACGGCAATTTCGATGCGCTGCACCGGCGAGGAGCCATCGCCCACCGTACCCACCGAATAGCTGCGCTTGGTGGCGCTGCCATCGTCGTAATTGAAGTGGATCTGCAGGAATTGCCCCGGCGTGAAGGCCAGCGGCTGGCCGTCAGCGCGCTCGAAAGCCATGTGCCTGACGGTGGGCGCCAGCATGGTGCTGTCGACGAGACGGAGCTGAAAATGATCTGCCATGGGGTTTTCCGGGAAACAGTGCGTGCGTCGGCCGAGGCCGGGCGAGAGAGCAAGCCACGTATAATAGAAGGCTGGCCCCTTCGGTGCAGCCCATGTCCCCCTCTTCAACACCCGCGCTGGTAGTCGAAAACCTGCGCAAGACCTATAACAACGGCGTCGAAGCCCTCAAAGGCATCAGTCTCACGGTTCAGCCCGGCGATTTCTTCGCCCTGCTCGGCCCCAACGGCGCCGGCAAATCCACCCTGATCGGCATCCTGTCCTCGCTGGTGAACGCCACCGACGGCGACGCCAAGGTGTTCGGCGTCTCGGTCAACAAGCAGCGCGGCAAGGCCATGCAGCTGATTGGCCTGGTGCCGCAGGAAATCAACTTCAACCAGTTCGAGAAGCCCTTCGACATCTGCGTGAACGAGGCCGGCTTCTACGGCATCCCGCGCAAGGTCGCGATGGAGCGCGCCGAGAAGTACCTCAAGGAACTGCGCCTGTGGGACAAGGCCCACCATCAGGCACGCATGCTCTCCGGCGGCATGAAGCGTCGCCTGATGATCGCCCGCGCGATGATGAACGAGCCCAAGCTGCTCATCCTCGACGAACCGACCGCCGGCGTGGATATCGAGATCCGCCGTTCGATGTGGCAGTTCGTCAGTGGCATCAATGCCGCCGGCACCACGGTGATCCTCACCACGCATTACCTTGAAGAAGCGGAAACGCTCTGCCGCAACATCGCCATCATCGACCACGGCACCATCATCGAGAACACCTCGATGAAGCGCCTGCTGTCCTCGCTGGATGTGGAAACCTTCGTGCTCGACGTGAGCGACGCGCCGACCGACCTGCCCAACATCCCCGGCATCACCCTGCGCCGCGTCGACGACCACACGGTAGAGGCGGAAATGTCCCGCTCGCATGATCTCAACTCGCTGTTCGCGGGCCTGAGCGAGCGCGGCATGACGGTGACCTCGATGCGCAACAAGACCAATCGTCTGGAAGAACTGTTCGTGCGACTCGTCGAGAACGGCCGAAAAGACACCACGGAGAAGGCCGCATGAACGGCACGGGCAACCTCGTTGCACTCAACACCATCGTCCGACGCGAAATCGTGCGCATCATGCGCATCTGGACGCAGACGCTGATTCCGCCTGCGATCACGATGACGCTGTACTTCGTCATCTTCGGCAAGCTGATCGGCAGCCGCATCGGCCAGATGCACGGCTTCACGTACATGCAGTACATCGTGCCCGGCCTGGTCATGATGAGCATCATCACCAATAGCTACGGCAATATCTCCAGCTCGTTCTTCGGCGCCAAGTTCAGCCGCGCCGTGGAAGAAATGCTGGTGTCGCCCATGCCCAACTGGGTGATCCTGCTGGGCTACGTCACCGGCGCAGTCACCCGCGGCCTGGTCGTCGGCGCGCTGGTCTTGCTGATTGCGCTGTTCTTCACCGACCTGCACGTGGCACATCCCGTCATTACCTTCCTCTCGGTGCTGCTCGGTGCCACGGTGTTTTCGCTGGCAGGCTTCGTCAATGCGGTATTCGCCAAGAAATTCGACGACATCGCCCTGGTACCCACCTTCGTGCTCACCCCGCTCACCTATCTCGGCGGCGTGTTCTATTCGGTGGACCTGCTGGGCGAACCGTGGCGCAGCATCTCGATGGTCAACCCGATCCTCTACATGGTGAACGCCTTCCGCTTCGGCGTACTCGGCGTGAGCGACGTGCAGATCGGCGTGGCGTTCGCGGTGATGCTGGTGTTTGTGGTTGGCCTCGCGGCTGTTGCGCTGCACCTGCTCAAGCGCGGCATCGGCCTGCGTTCGTAATAGCGAAAACCTTGTAGGAGCGCACTTGTGCGCGACCGCAGAGTTGCGATGCACCGCTTCGCCTGGTTGTCGCGCACAAGTGCGCTCCTACAAAAGGAACCAAAGATCCATCCATGCGCGTCAACAAATACATCAGCGAAGCCGGCATCTGCTCCCGCCGCGAGGCGGACGAGCTGCTGCTGGCCGGCCGCGTCACCATCAACGGTGAAGTCGTCAGCACCGGCGCCAAGGCGCTGGAAGGCGACGAAGTGTGCGTGGACGGCGAGATCGTCAAGGCACGCGTGCTGGCAGCGACGCCGGCAGCCAAGCGCGCCGTCTACATCGCCCTGAACAAACCGGTCGGCGTCACCTGCACCACCGACCAGACGGTGAAAGACAACATCGTCGATTTCGTCGACCACAAAGAACGCATCTTCCCGATCGGCCGACTCGACAAGGATTCCGAAGGCCTGATCCTGCTCACCAGCAACGGCGATATCGTCAACGAAATCCTGCGCGCGGAGAACAACCACGAGAAGGAATACCTCGTGGCCGTAAACAAGCCCATCACCGACGAATTCCTCAAAGGCATGGCGCGCGGCGTACGCATCCACGGCCAGATGACCAAGCCATGCAAGGTGCGCAAGATCGCCAAGTTCGGCTTCGGCATCATTCTCACGCAGGGATTGAACCGGCAGATTCGTTTGATGGCTGCGGAGTTTGGCTATCGCGTGACCCAGTTACGGCGCGTGCGCGTGATCAACGTGAAGCTTGGGCACCTGAAGGTGGGCCAGTGGCGCAACCTGACCGAGATGGAGCTCAAAGGCTTGTTGCCAGGGCGGACGCAGTGGTGAGCTYGTTACACCGCAGCGCGGCGAGGATTTAAAGAAGAACTCGCTGCGCGCCGGCTTCGAAGCTCACCCTTTGTCGTGCCGGCTCGTCTGTGGGAGCGCACCCTGTGCGCGACAGCGACGCTGGGG
>NZ_JBFTRY010000024.1:0-35783 GCF_056399745.1 Dyella sp. 01N36 | reverse complement strand
CCAACAAAGAGCCAACCGGCAGCTTTGATCCGACGCCCAGGCTGGCACCCTCCTTGTAGGAGCGCACTTGTGCGCGACCGCCACGTTGGGCGCGCCGCTCCGTCGGCTGGTCGCGCACAAGTGCGCTCCTACAACAAGCGGACGCCGGCGACGGCGGGATGACGAAAGGCGCTCCAGTTAACTGGCCGCCCCGTGCTCCCCCAACCACTCGCCCGCAAACGCCGTCAACTCCGGATAAAACACCTCAAACGTCGCCTGCAGCGGGCGATCCAGGCCCATCAACACCGGCAACGCCTCCCCGACCGGATTGCTCCGGCTCAAGCGATGCGAAATCCCATCAAACGCCGCGCCCATTTCCTCGAGCCGCGCATAGCCTGCCGGCAGCGCGTGCGCCTCCATGTAATTGCGAAAGCGCAGCAGGCCGGGCGGCAGTAACGGCTCATAGCGGCGCAGCAGCTCGCGCAGGTGGGCCGAATAGGGCTCCAGCGAATGATGACTCCAGCGCGGGAAATCGCGCGCAAGCAGGTGGTCGAACCACATGTCCAGCAGGATCCCGCCGTAACGGCGGAACGGCGCCGGCAGCAGCGCCCGCGCCTCTGCCACCGCAGGATGGCTATCGGTAAACACATCGATGGCCCGATGCAGGCGAATGCCCGTGATCACGCCCTGTGGCAAGGCTGGATCGGGCTGTCCATGGACGAAATCCCCCATGAAACCGCCCAGTTGCAGCAGCTCGTCGTCACCGGCCAGCAACGTGTGCGCAAGATGATTCATCGCGGCCGGCCCGAACGCCGAGGCCAGCTGGCGGTTATCATCTTGCTTATGAACCCCGTGATCATTCCCACCCAACCCGACCGTTTTCCGGAGCAGGCCTCCAGCTTCGCGCTGGAAGGGCCCGCCGGCAAGCTAGAAGCTGTGAGCGACGTGGCCGTGCCCGAAGAGGCACGCCGCGGCACCGCCATCATCTGCCATCCGCACCCGCTCCAGGGCGGCACCATGCACAACAAGGTGGTGACCATGGTAGAGCGCTCGCTGCGCGAGTCCGGGCTGGACACCGTGCGCTTCAATTTCCGCGGCACGGGCGAATCCGAAGGCACGTATGACCATGGCAACGGCGAGGGCGACGACCTGGCTGCCGTGGCGGCCTGGGTGCGCCGGACCCGCCCGGACGACGCCCTGTGGCTGGCCGGCTTCTCGTTCGGCAGCTATGTCTCCATCCGCAACGCGGTGCGCCTGCGCGCCGACGCGCTGATCAGCATCGCGCCGCCGGCCGGTCGCTGGCCGTTCGAGGACATCCAGCTGCCGACCTGTCCCTGGCTGGTGGTGCAAGGCGAGGAAGACGAAGTGGTCGACCCGCAGACCGTGTTCAACTGGATCGACGGCATGAAGCACAAGCCTGAACTGGTGCGCATGCCCGAAACCAGCCACTTCTTCCACCGTCGCCTGATGGATCTGCGCGGCGCCATCAAGCACGCCGTGCAGCCCTGGCTGCCGCCGCTGCGTCAGGACTGATGCTGCTCGACCTCCCCCCGATGCGATGCCCGGCGTCCCCACCTGGCATCGGTAGAGTCCGCCGTACCCATGAGTAATTCCGACCTGCTCGCGCCCAGTGCGCGTTATCACGAAGGTGTCAGCGCGCACCGCTGGGAGGCCGATCCGGCCCAGCAGGCCTTGCTGCCCGAGTTCGACCGCATGCATGCCGCCCTGCTCGCCGCCGCGGCGAACGGCAATGGCAACGGCTTGTTTGGACGTCTGAAATCGCTGCTGGGCAACGACACCCGCGAAGGCGTGCAGGGCTTGTACCTGTGGGGCAGCGTGGGACGCGGCAAGACCTTCCTGATGGATATGTTCGTGTCCAGCCTGTCGCCCGGCATGGCGTTGCGCCGTCACTACCATCGCTTCATGGGCGAGGTGCATGAGCAGTTGCGCGAGCTGGGCGAACGGCAGGATCCGTTGATCGAGGTCGCCGCCAACATCGCCTCGCGTTGTCGCGTGCTGTGCCTGGACGAATTCCTGGTCAACGACATCGGCGACGCCATGATCTTGGGCACGCTTCTGCAGTCGCTGTTCGAGCGCGGCGTGACCCTGGTCACCACCTCGAACACGGCGCCGGAGAACCTGTACAAGGAGGGCCTGCAGCGCGCGCGTTTTCTGCCGGCCATCGCGCTGATCGAAAAGCATTGCCGCGTGGTGCAGATGATTTCCTCGCACGACTGGCGATTGCGTGCACTCACCCAGGCCCCGGTATACCAGACGCCGCCGAGCGCCGAAGCGGAGCGCGCGCTGTCGCGCATCTTCACCACCCAGGCCGAAGGCGCCGTACAGGATGGTGGCGAGCTGATCATCAACGATCGCGCCATCCCGGTGCGCAAGCGTGCCCGCAACATCGTGTGGTTCGACTTCGCCGCGCTGTGCGAAGGCCCGCGCGCCGTGGCCGATTACATCGAACTGGCCAAGACCAGTCCGGCCGTCATCATCTCCAACGTGCCGCAGTTCACCATCTATACCGACGATGCCGCGCGACGCTTCGTGCAATTGGTCGACGAGTTCTACGACCGCCACGTGAAACTCATCCTGTCCGCAGCGGCAGCGATCACCGATCTGTACGACGGCGAGCGCTTGCGCGCGGAATTCGGCCGTACGGAATCGCGGTTGATTGAAATGCAAAGCGAGGAATATCTGGCGAGCGAACACCTGCCCTGATCGCCGGCACCCTTTGTAGGAGCGCACTTGTGCGCGAACGCCGACCGCAGGGCGGCCTATTAGGCCGCGTTCGCGCACAAGTGCGCTCCTACCAAGGGACGTTGCTGCTAACGTGATGCCTCCTCATCGGCCGGAACCGCCATGTCGATCCTGCTCGCCCTTGCCCTGCAACTGAGTCCCAACGCTGGCGCGGATTTCCACGCGCGCGTCACCCAGGCCAAGCTGGCCGAGGGCGCCGCCACGGGGCCGGCCTATCAGAAACAGATGTGGGATCGCATCGGCAACGCCACCACGGATGCGTACAAGAGCTGTCTGGCCGCCACCCAGCCGCCGGACAAGTCGCCTTTCACCCTGGTCGCCGACGTCGCTGCCGACGGGCGCTTGTCACGCATCGCAGTGCAGCCCGAGACACTGGTGGCGCAATGCATGGCCAGCCACTTCGCCAGCTGGACCCTGCCGCCACCGCCTGCCAAGCCTGCACCGTATCCTGTCGAAGTGGATTTCAGCATCAAACCATAGGCACGCACACCCCAAAGAGCCGTACCACTATTTGACAGATTGCGGTCCGCGAAGCGGCTGGAGTAGCCTCGCCTGCATATCGGGACACCAGTCCTTAGGGGGCAATCGGCGATGCGCACGACCACGGGATGGGGTCCGGGGCAGATCGCGGCTGGGCATCAGCCAACACCGCCTGCCGTGGAAACATCCCCGGAGCAAGCCGCCGCTTCGGCGGAGAGCCTGGCTGTGCCGGGCTTCGATGCCGTGGTGCGCCTGATGACGCGCACGCTCGGCGTTCCGCAGGTGGCGCTGGTGCTCAACAGCGGTGCGGCTTACTGGTTTGCCGATGGCAACGCCTTGCCGTCCGGCGGACCGCGCGCCTTGCATCCGCTGTTGCTGCAGGCAGCGCGCAGTCTCGCATCGCAGGTGGTGCTCGATACGCTTGCCGATGAACGCCTGCGCGACGACGCACTGCCACTGACGACAGGCCTGGGACCGATCCGCTTCTTTGCCAGCGAACCGGTCTGCACGCTCACCGGCCAGCACATCGGCGCGCTATGCGTGATGGACTCGCAGCCGCGCACTGCATTGAACGAGAGCGAGCAGGCCAGCTTGCGCGACGCCGCCTCGCTGATCGGCGCCGGCGTGGTGTTGCGCAGCTATCTTGGCCGCACCGATCCGATCACCCAGCTGCCGCATCGTTACGCGTTCTTCGACGATCTGCGCAAGCATCTGCACGAAGGCGTGCCGCATGCGTGGGTGATCGCCATCGACGTGGCGCCGGTGCAGCGTTTCAATGCATTCATCCGCGCCATGGGGCATGCGTACGCCGATGAGTTGATGCGCTCCGTCGCCGCACGCACCATCGAATGGATACCGCCCCAGACGCGCCTCTATCAGGTAGGCGCGACGCGTTTTGCCGCCGTGCTTCCCGATCATCACCTGCTCGATGACAGCACGCGCCTCGACGACCTGGTGGCGCGCCTGCGCCGGCCGTTCGATTGCCTGGGCATCCCGCTGACCATCCAGCCCGGCGTGGGCCTGCTCAAGATCCATGCGAACGAGTTGCGCGGTGGCGATCCGCTGCGCCTGGTGATGAACGCCTCGCATGCCGCGCAGCAGAGTCCGCGCGGCTGGGCGGTATACAACCGCATGCAGGACGAACAGCAGCGACAGGAATTCCTGCTGGTCACCGAACTGGCCGCCGCGCTGAACGAGCGGACCGAACTCGACCTGCACTACCAACCCCGCGTGGACCTGGACACCGGCCGCTGCGTGGCGGTGGAAGCCCTCGCGCGCTGGCACCATCCCACGCTGGGCTCCATCCCTCCCGCGCACTTCGTCGCACTGGCCGAGCGTGCGGGCCTGATGCACTCGCTGACGCAATGGGTGATGGAGCACAGCCTCGCGCAGCTGGCCGCCTGGCGCCGTGACGGGCACGACATCAAGTTGTCGCTCAACGTTTCCAGCACCGACCTGGACGCCGACCTGGTCGGCCGCCTGCGCAGCGTCGCCGAGCGGCACAAGATCGGGCTCGATTCGCTGGAGCTCGAGTTCACCGAAAGCACGCTGATGGAGCACAGCGCCGTCACGCGCCGCCATCTCACCGCGATTCGCGAGCTCGGCGCCGGCATTGCGATCGACGACTTCGGCACCGGCTACAGCAATCTGGCGGCGCTGCGGCAGATGCCGGCCACCAGCCTGAAGATCGACCAGTCCTTCGTGCGCGGCATGGGCACCAGCCAGCACGACGAAGCGATCGTGCGTTCGGTGGCGGAGCTGTCGCGCAATATGGGTTTTCGCGTAGTGGTGGAAGGGGTGGAAACCTCGCACATCTACGAGAGCGTGCTGGGCATGGCCTGCGATGAAGCGCAGGGGTTTCATATTGCGCATCCCATGCCGTCCCATGATGTGCCGGCGTGGTTGACCGCGCATCAGGGCATGCCGTCGCGGCGCGCGGTTCGCTGGGGCCAATAGCCAGCCTTACCCTGTGGGAGCGCACCCTGTGCGCGACCGCGGAGATTCGATGTTCCTCTGTAGCCGAAGTCGCGCACAGGGTGCGCTCCCACAGGAGGTTCACGTCATGGGCAGGCCCAATTCTCCAGCCATCGCCTCGCGCATCAAATACTTCTGCACCTTCCCCGTCACCGTCATCGGAAATTCGTCGACGAAGCGCACGTAATGCGGCACCTTGAAATAGGCCAGGTGATGCCGGCAATAACTCTGGATCTCCGCCTCGCTGGACGCGCAGCCATCGCGCAGGCGCACCCACGCGCACACCTGCTCGCCGAACTTCTCGTCGGGCACGCCAAACACCTGCACGTCCTGGACCTTGGGATGGGTGTAGAGGAATTCCTCGATCTCGCGCGGGTAAACATTCTCGCCACCGCGGATGATCATGTCCTTCAGCCGACCGACGATGCTGCAATAACCCTCGTCGTCGATCACGGCCAGGTCGCCGGTGTGCATCCAGCGCGCCTCGTCGATCGCCTCGCGGGTGAGCTCCTCGTCCTCCCAATAGCCGAGCATGACGGAATAGCCACGCGTGCATAGCTCGCCCGCCGTGCCACGCGGCACGGTGCGTCCGCGCTCGTCCAGCAGTTTCACTTCCACGTGCGGATGGATGCGGCCCACGCTGTCGACGCGGCGCTCCAGCGGATCCTGCGTGGTGGACTGGAAGCTGACTGGACTGGTTTCCGTCATGCCGTAGGCGATGGTGATTTCGCTCATGTGCATATCGCTCACCACCCGACGCATCACCTCGATCGGGCACGGCGAGCCGGCCATGATGCCGGTGCGCAGCGAGCTGAGATCAAAGCGGGAAAACTGCGGGTGCTCGAGCTGCGCAATGAACATGGTGGGCACGCCATGCAGGCCGGTGCAGCGCTCCTCCTGTACCGCTTCCAGCGTGGCGAGCACATCGAAGCCCTCGCCGGGTATCACCATGCAGGCTCCGTGCGTGACACAGGCGAGGTTGCCCAGCACCATGCCGAAGCAGTGGTAGAACGGCACCGGGATGCACAATCGATCGAGCTGCGTCAGCCGCATCGCCTCGCCGATGAAATACCCGTTGTTGACGATGTTGTGATGGGTGAGCGTCGCGCCCTTGGGGGCGCCGGTGGTGCCGGAGGTGAACTGGATATTCACCGGGTCGTCGAAATTGAGCTGGCTTTGCACCTCGCGCATCTGCGCCATCGCAGCCTCGTCGGCGCAGGTGGCCAGCTCGCTCCAACGGCGCGTACCCGGCGCCGCCTGATCATCGAGCAGGATCACCTCGCGCAGCGACGGCAGGCGTTCGGACTGCAACAGACCTGCCTGCGCATGACTCAGTTCCGGCGCCAGCTCCATCAGCATGTCGAGGTAATGCGAGGTCTTGAAGCGCCGCGGCAAGACCAGCGCACGGCAACGGACCTTGTTGAGCGCGTACTCCAGCTCGTGCAGGCGGTAAGCGGGATTGATGTTGACCAGGATCAGACCGAGCTTGGGCGCTGCAAATTGGAGCACTACCCATTCGTAGCGGTTGGGCGCCCAGATGCCGATGCGGTCGCCGCGCTGCAATCCCAGCGACATGAGCCCGGCCGCAACACGCTCCACCTCGGCATGGAACTGCCGGTAGTCGAGCCGGATGTCCTGGGACCGCGCCACCAGTGCCGGACGCTCCGGATAGCGGGCGGCGATGCGGTCGAGCAGCGTGCCGACGGTATCGCCAAGCAGCGGCTGGGAACTGACACCATGGACGTAGCTCGCAGCGGGCATCTGGTCGGCCTCGATGGTCGGGGAATGAGCATAGCACTGGGGTTGTGGCCTCCATGGCGCCCGGCTTTCCCTTGTGGGAGCGCACCCTGTGCGCGACGCTCCTGGGCGAAACCTGTCGCCCGGCGAGTCGCGCACAGGGTGCGCTCCCACAACAACAACAAGCTGCCGAAGGCGTTAGGATCGAGCCACCATTCGTGGAGACACCCTATGCGCCTGACCTCGCTCGCCCTGGCTCTCGCAACCGTCCTCGCCGGTACCGCTCATGCCGCCGACACCACGCAACTCGTGCAAGGCGAGTTGCCGCAAGTCACCGCGTGGCGTCGCGACATCCATCAGCATCCGGAGCTGAGCAATCGCGAGACACGCACTTCGGCGCTCGTCGCAGCGCAATTGAAGAAGCTAGGGCTGGAGGTGCACACCGGCATCGCGCACACCGGTGTCGTCGCCATCCTCAAGGGCGGCAAGCCCGGTCCCAAGCTCGCGATCCGCGCCGATATGGATGCCTTGCCGGTCACCGAAGACGTCGATGTTCCGTTCGCCTCCAAGGCCAAAGGCGAATATCGCGGCAAGCCGGTCGGCGTGATGCATGCGTGCGGGCATGACGCGCACACGGCGATGCTGCTTGGCCTGGCTACGGTGCTGGCCGGCATGAGGAAGGACTTGCCTGGCCAAGTGATGTTCGTGTTCCAGCCGGCCGAAGAAGGCGCGCCCCCGGGCGAACAGGGTGGCGCATCGCTGATGCTCAGGGACGGTGTGTTCCGCGACTTCAAGCCCGACGCGATGTTCGGCATGCACGTGGTCAGTTCGCTCAACGTGGGCACGGTGGGTGTGCGTCCCGGTCCGGCCATGGCCGGCTCGGACTGGTTCAAGATGGTGGTGCACGGCAAGCAGACGCATGGCGCGATGCCGTGGAACGGCGTCGACCCCATCGTCACCTCCTCCGAAATCATCGGCGCGGCGCAGACCATCGTCAGCCGCAAGCTCAATATCGGCGACTACCCCGCCGTGCTCAGCTTCGGCATCATCGAAGGCGGCGCTCGCTACAACATCGTGCCCGACCAGGTGGAAATGCAGGGCACGCTGCGCACCTTCGACGCCGGCATGCGCCAGCAAGCCATCGATAATCTGAAGGATATTGCACAGCACATCGCGGCGGCCAACGGCGCGACGGTGGAAACGCAGATACCGGTGGGCGACAGCAACCCGGTGCTGGTCAACAATCCTGCGCTCACGGCACGCGTGAGCGACAGCATCGGCAAGGCGATCGGCAGCGATCACGTGATCGAGGCGAAGCCGTGGATGGCGTCGGAAGACTTTGCCTACTTCGCCAACGAGGTGCCCAGCGTGTATTTCTGGGTGGGCTCCACGCCGGTGGGACAGGACGCACTCAAAGCGCCCGCCAACCATTCCCCGAAATTCTTCATGGACGAAGGCGCCTTGAAGATCGGCATGGCATCGATGCTGCAGGCGACGCTGGACTATCTCAACGCACCTAAGTCCTGATCAAAACATGCGCCCGGTTCCCAGGCTCTCTGGACGAGCCTGGAAACCGGGCGACATGCCCTGCCCGTCGCCTTTCACAATCCCGGCGTTCGCGGCGTTTCTTTTGTGAACGCTCGCTTCCTTGCGCATGATCCTGCGGGACTCGCACCCCACACCCCGTCAGCGAAAAGTAAGCCAACCAGTACTTTTGTCACGGTCGCCGCCTGGGCGCGATACGCATACTCGGGGCTTACATCGATCCAATCCCCGGGGAATTGCATGCGCCGCCTTTTGACCTTGCTGTTGGCCGGCAGCCTTGTGCTGCTGCCTTGTTCCATGACCTTGGCCAAGGATGCGCCGCCCGACAAAGACAAAAAGGCCGCCAGCAAGGACGAGGACGTCCAGGCGCCGAGCACCGAAACTGCGGTGCGCACCAAGCACAGCGTCAGCATCAACGGCCATTCGGTGTCCTACACCGCCACCACCGGTACGGTGATCATCCGCGACGACAAGGGCGAGCCGCAGGCCAGCGTGTTCTACGTGGCCTATACGGTGGATGGCAAGGCGGAGAAGCGGCCAGTCACCTTCCTCTACAACGGCGGCCCGGGTTCGTCGTCGATGTGGCTGCACATGGGTTCGTTCGGACCGGTGCGCATCGCCACCAACAGTCCCGCTGCCACCGCGCCGGCGCCGTACAAGCTGGTCGCCAACAGCGACAGCCTGCTGGACAAGACCGACCTGGTCTTTATCGACGCCGTGGGCACCGGTTACTCGCGTCCGCTCGGCAAGGCCGAAGGCAAGGACTTCTGGGGCGTGGACCAGGACGTCTCGGCATTCTCGCGTGCCATCCAGCGCTACGTGACGGTCAACAACCGCTGGAATTCGCCGAAATTCCTCTACGGCGAAAGCTACGGCACCACGCGCTCCGGTGCGCTGGTGGATGCGCTGCAGGACAAGGGCATGTCGTTCAACGGCGTGATCATCATGTCCTCCATCCTCAACTACGGCATGCGCATGCCGGGTTACGACGAGATGTATATCGGCTACGTGCCGAGCTATGCGGCGGCCGCGTGGTACCACAACAAGCTGGCCAACAAACCCTCTGATCTCAAGGCATACATCGACCAGGTGCGCGCGTTCGCCAGCGGCCCTTATGCAAGTGCGCTTGCCAAGGGACAAAACGTTCCTGCCGCCGAGGCCGATGCGGTGGCGCGCCAGCTCGCGGGGTATACCGGCCTCTCTGTGGAATACATCAAGGAATCCAACCTGCGCGTGGATCCGTCGCGCTTCCGGAAGGAGCTGTTGCGCAACGAGCGCCGCACCATCGGCCGCTACGACGCACGCTTCGAAGGTGTGGACGAAGACGCTGCCGGCGAGGTGCCCGACTACGATGCATCCGACACCGGCATCAGCGGCGCCTTCGTCACCGCGTTCAACGACTACATCGTCAACCAGCTCAACTACCACAGCGACCTGGACTACCGCCCGACCTTCGGCGACATCAACAAGTCGTGGGACTGGAAGCATCAGGCGGCCGGCATCAAGCGCCCGCTGCTGATGGCCTATGTTGCCGGCGACCTGGCGCATGCGATGCGCACCAACCCGCATCTGCAGCTGCTTTCGGTGAACGGCTACTACGACTTCGCCACGCCGTTCTTCAACACCGAATACGACATCTCGCACATGGACCTGGAACCGTCGCTGCGCGGCAATGTGCACTTCCTGTACTACCCGTCGGGCCACATGATTTATCTCAACACCGAAGCGCTGCAGCAGCTCAAGGGCGACCTGGCTCGCTACTACGACGCCACCACCCACTCCTGATGCCCAACGAGACGAACTGACATGCGCAAGCCTCACCTCGCTACGCTCGCCCTCGCCACCATGCTCGCCCTGGGCACCCTGCCGCTGCACGCGGCCGACACACCCAAGGACGCGCCCAAGTCCGAACACGGCGACAAGGACAAAGACAAGAACGCCGACGAAAACGCGCAGCCCACGCCGCCCGAGCGCAGCGTAGTGACTAAGCACAGTGTGCGCGTCGGCAATCGCACCATCAGCTACACCGCCACCGCCGGTCGCCTCACCATCCGCGACGACAAGGGCAAGCCGACGGTGAGCTTCTTCTATGTCGCGTACACCGCCGATGGCGGCAAAAACAGCAAGCGTCCGGTGACGTTCTTCTACAACGGCGGCCCGGGCTCCTCGTCCATGTGGCTGCACATGGGTTCGTTCGGACCGGTGCGCGTGGCCAACGACGGCGACAAGCCGATTCCGCCGGCGCCATATCGCTGGGTGCCCAACGATCAAAGCCTGCTCGACAAGAGCGATCTCGTCTTCATCGACGCACCGGGCACGGGTTACTCGCAGCTCGCCGGCAAGACCGAAGGCAAGGACGTGTGGGGCGTGGACCAGGATGCCGAGGCGTTCACCAAGTTCATCACGCGCTATGTGAGCGTCAACAACCGCTGGAATTCGCCGAAATTCCTGTTCGGCGAAAGCTACGGCACCACGCGTTCCGCGGTGCTGGTGAAATCGCTGCAGGAAGCGGGCATGGAATTCAACGGCGTCGTGCTGATGTCGTCGATCCTCGATTTCTCCGTGGCGGCGCCGGGCATCGACCACGGCTACATCGTGAACCTGCCCACCGAAGCGGCGATTGCGTGGTACCACAACAAGGTGCCGAACAAGCCGGCCGATATCGGCACATTCCTCGCGGAAGTGCGCCGTTTCGCTTCGGGCGACTACACGCTGGCGCTGGCCAAGGGCGACACCATCGATCCGGCAGAGGCCGATCGCGTTGCCGGCCAGATGAGCCGCTATCTCGGCCTGTCGCCGCAGTACATCAAGGAAGCCAACCTGCGCGTCAGCCCCAGCCGCTTCCGCAAGGAGCTGCTGCGCAACGAACGCCTCACCGTCGGACGTCTGGATGGCCGTTTCCAGGGTATCGATCCGGATGCCGCCGGCGAGACGCCCGACGGCGATACCGCCAGCGATGCGATCACCGGCGCCTATGTCGCCGTGTTCAACCAGTACGCCACCACGGAACTGAAGTTCTCCGACGATCGCGCCTACCTGCCCAACAACTATGGCGCCATCGGCAAGAACTGGGACTGGAAGCGCAAGAAGAACGGCGGCTGGCTGCAGGCGACCTACGTGGGCGACGACCTGGGCGATGCGATGCGTCGCAACCCGCACCTGAAGGTGTTCTCGGCGAACGGCTATTACGATCTGGCCACGCCGTTCTACGCGACCGAGTTCGACCTCACGCATCTGGGGCTGGAAGCGGCCGAACGCAAAAACGTCACGTTCGGTTTTTATCCTTCGGGTCACATGATTTATCTTGACCAGACGTCCTTGCAGCAAACCAAGGCCGATCTGTCCCGCTTCTACGACGACGCCGCACCGTGACCAAACAGCCTCCCCCGCCTTCCCCCGAATCCACTGACGAAACACCGCAAGACCCCTCGCGACGCCGCCTGCTTGGCGGCATCGCGCTGGGCGGCGCCGCGCTCGCGCTCGGTGGCACGGAGGGATTGGCCGCGGCCGCACAGCCGTCGGCGTCGCCAGCCGCACCCGCTGCCATCGACGCCATGCTGCGCAAGGAAATCCAGCAGGTCGTGGTGATCTATCTGGAGAACCGCAGCTTCAACAACCTGTTCGCCAATTTCCCGGGCGTGGAGCAGCCGCTCAGCACGCTGAAGCCCGAGTCATACCTGCAGCGCGACCGCGACGGCGCCGTGCTGAAAGAGCTGCCGCCGATCTGGCATGGGTTGGCGCCCCACAAACAGACGGTGAATCACCGCGACTACCAGGTGATGCAGGATCACCTCACCGGTTTGCCGAACGCACCGTGGGCACTGCGCACGGGCGATGGCGAGCCGCTGCCGCATGGCGTGGTGACGCGCGATCTCGTGCACGCGTTCTACGACAACCAGCGCCAGATCAACGGCGGCAAGAACGATGGCTTCGTCGCCTGGGGCGATACCGGCGCGATGGTGATGGGCCACTACGACGACAGCGCCTCGAACCTGCGCCTGTGGCAGCTCGCGCGGCAGTACACGCTGTGCGACAACTGGTTCATGGGTACGTTCGGCGGCTCGTTCCTCAATCACCAGTACCTGGTGGCCGCGCAACCGCCGTTCTATCCGAACGCGGACAAGAGCCCCGCACAGTTCAACATCGCGGTGACCGAAAGCGGCAAGGCGAACGATACGCGCCTGAAGCTGGCCGACGATTCACCGCGCAGCGCGATGGATGGCAAGCCCAAGTACGCCTCGCGCAGCCAGCTCACGCCCGACTTCTGGGCCGTGAACACCATGATGCCACCGTACCAGCCGACCAGCACGCAGTCAGGCACGAATCCGCTGCTGGCCTCCGAAGACAGCCCGAACACGCTGCCGCCACAAGTCCACAAGAACATCGGCGACGTGCTTTCCGCCGCCGGCGTCGAGTGGGCGTGGTACGCGGGTGCATGGCAGCTGGCGCTCGACGGCAAGGGCGACGGCGACGAACACCAGTTCCCGCAGCGCCCGAATTTCCAGATCCATCATCAGCCGCTGAACTATTTCAAGAGCTTCGCACCCGGCACGGAAGCGCGCACCAAGCATCTGCGCGATGGCGGCGTGGGCGAAACCTCCAAGACCAATCGCTTCCTCGCCGACATCGAAGCCAATCGCCTGCCCGCCGTGAGCTTCTACAAGCCACAGGGCGACTTGAACATGCACGCCGGTTATTCGGATGTGGATACCGGCGACCGCCACGTCATGGCGATCGTCGACGCGATGCAGAAGTCGCCCGCGTGGAAGCACACCATGGTGGTGATCACCGTCGACGAAAACGGCGGGTGGTGGGACCACGTCGCACCGCCCAAGGGCGATCGTTGGGGACCGGGTTCACGCGTCCCCGCCATCGTGGTGTCGCCGCATGCCAGGAAGGGCCACGTCGACCATACGATTTACGACACCGGCTCGATCGCGCGCTTCCTCACCCGCCGCTTCGGCCTCGAAAAGCTGCCCGGCCTGAGCATGCGCGAACAAGCCATGATCGCCGCCGGCGGACCGCCGCCCGGCGACCTCACCAACGCCCTCGACTTCAGCGCGTAAATCTCCCCTGTGCGCGCCAATCCCTGCCAGCGGCGGGGCGTGTCGCGCACAGGGTGCGCTCCCACAAGAGCTGCTGCGACGACGCCACATCGGGCGATCACCCGAACGAACCACTCACATCCCCGGTGACATACTCCGCCCGTCATTCAGGGAGAGAGTCACGCCATGCGCCAGACAGTTCTGATCATCGCCACCCTAGCCGCCTTCGCCGCCACGGCCGCCCAAGCGCAATCGGGCCTGGGCAATATCGCCAACGACGCCCAGAATCGGCTGAAGAACTTCGACATCGCGGATAAGAACAAGGATGGACTGCTGACCAAGGAAGAGGCCGAGAAAGGCCCCGTCCCGTTCATCCGCGCGCACTTCGATGCGATCGACAAGGAGCACCGCGGCGTGGTGTCCAAGCAGGATGTGGTCGACTACGTGAAGTCGATGCAGCAAGGCCACCGCGCACCGGCGCCGGCGACGTCGACGCATTGATTGTCGCTCGGTGTTGAAGCGGTCCGTCCTTCGGGAAAAGACCGGTGTTCGCGCAGCGCCTCACAGCGATGATGACTTAACGCAAACCCTCGCTTCCACCGCAACGGCTCGTCTGTGGGAGCGCACCCTGTGCGCGACAGCCACGCCTGGGTGTATTGCTCCGTAGGTTTGTCGCGCACAGGGTGCGCTCCCACAAAAAAAGTGGCGCTCGGCAACGTTGATCACCATCCACGGACGCGCGTCAACCCTTGTAGGAGCGCACTTGTGCGCGACCGCAGCGCTGRGGTGYAYCGCTCCGTTGGYKGGTCGCGCACAAGTGCGCTCCTACAAGGGAGCTGCTTGRCCCARCAACGTCGCGTTGTTCRGCYYTTGATCCGGCTCTTGATCCCCGGGGTCCCCGTATGACGCGGCGGGCGGGTGGAGGAAAGCCCGRAGGGTGGCCGCATGGAWGCGGCCAGTTTTTCGACAGGACAGGGATGTCCTGTCGAAAAACCCCGTAACCCGACCGCGCACCTGGAGGGCCGCAGGCCCGGAAGGCGCGTCATCCGGGGGGCCCTTTCTTTTGGTTACTTTTCTTTGGGCAAGCAAAGAAAAGTGACCCGGGCCGCGGCAGCGGCACGGAAGCCCGCGGCAGGCGAGCCAGGTCGCGATATCGCGACAATCGAAGACCGAAGCTACTGAATGACCAGCCATTCGGCAGTTGTGAAGCACTTCCGGCCTGCGCCGGGATGACGGGCAAAAGAAGACTGAGGCACCTCCAGACAACGAGGCAAGGTTGACCCCTCACCCCAACCCTCTCCCCAAAGGGGAGAAGGAGCCAAACCTCCGCCCCCAGGGTGACCTCCCACACCCGCGCCCCCTCACCCTCCAATGGCATACTCCCCCTTCCTGCTTTTGGAGCCTCCCCGATGCGCCCGTTCCACCTCCTCGCCTTCGGCGCCCTCGCGCTGCCGCTGAGCGCCTTCGCCGCCGACCCGCATTCCTATGCCCAGCCCGACCAGGTCCGCGTGACGCATCTGGATCTGGATCTGAAGGTCGACTTTCCGCACAAGCAGCTCGATGGCAAGGCCACGCTGAAGCTGGACTGGAAGGACGCCAAGGCGCAGTCGCTGGTGCTCGATACGCGCGACCTGAAGATCGCCCGCATCGAAGCGGTTGACGCCGCGGGCAAGACCAGCGCGCTGAAGTACGCGCTGGCGCCGCGCGACAAGGAGCTGGGCAGCAAGCTCACCATCGCCGCGCCGCAGCATCCCTCGCAGGTGCGCATCGTCTATTCGACCGTGCCGACCGCCTCGGGCCTGCAGTGGCTGCCGCCGGAACAGACGGCGGACAAGAAACTGCCCTTCATGTTCTCGCAGTCCGAATCCATCCACGCGCGCTCCTGGGTGCCGCTGCAGGATTCGCCGGCGATCCGTTTCACTTATGACGCCCACGTCACCGCACCGAAGGACGTGCGCGTGGTGATGAGCGCGATCAACGACGCGAACCATCCGTTGAACGGCGACTTCACCTTCAACCAGCCGCACCCGATTCCCTCCTACCTGCTGGCGATCGCGGCGGGCGATATCGCAGCGAAGGAAACCGGTCCGCGTTCGGCCGTCTATGCGGAACCCAGCGTGGTCGGCAAGGCCGCCAAGGAATTTGAAGACACCGAGAAGCTGATCAAGACCGCCGAGTCGCTCTACGGCCCGTATGCGTGGGGTCGCTATGACTTGCTCGTGCTGCCGCCGTCGTTCCCGTTCGGCGGCATGGAAAACCCGAACATGACCTTCGCCACGCCGACCCTGCTGGTTGGCGACAAGAGCCTGGTCTCGGTGATTTCGCATGAGCTCGCCCACTCGTGGTCGGGCAACCTGGTCACCAGCGCCGCGTGGCGCGACATCTGGCTCAACGAAGGTTTCACCACCTACGTGCAGGGCCGCATTACCGAAGCGGTGTACGGCAAGACGCTGGCCGACGAGGAAGCGCTGATTTCCGCGCGCGGCCTGGAGAAGTCCATCCGGGACAAGACCATTGCACCGAACGCGCAGCGCCTCGCACCCAAGCCCGGCATCGGCGCCGACGATTCGATCTCCGAAGTGCCGTACGACAAGGGCAGCTGGTTCCTTCGCACGCTTGAGCAGCGCTTTGGCCGAGACACGTTCGATGCCTATTTGAAGGGCTATTTCGCGCACTTCGCGTTCCAGAGCATCGACACCGAACAGATGCTCGATTACCTCAAGGCCAATCTGTTCGACAAGAACCCGGGCAAGATGAGCTGGGCCGACGTGCAGCAGTGGGTGTATGAACCGGGCATTCCCAAGGATGCACCGCTGCCCGATTCGCCGCGCTTCAACGCGATCGACAAGGAACGCGCCTCCTTCCTTGCCGGCTCGCTCGCCGCCGACAAGCTCGACGCGAAGAGCTGGAACACGCAGGAATGGATGTACTTCCTCGACGGCCTGCCGGACGTGACGCCGCTGGACAAGATCAAGCAGATCGACGCTGCCTGGCATCTCACCGGTACGCCCAACGCCGAGATCGGCATGCGCTGGTATAGCCATGCCATCGCTGCGGGCGACAAGGACGTGTGGCCGGCCGCTGCCGAGCACATGACGCGCATCGGCCGTCTCTACCTCACCATGCCGCTGTACAAGGCCTTCGTGAAGTCGCCGGAAGGCCTGGCTTATGCGCAGCAGGTTTATGCGAAAGCCAAGAGCGGTTATCACCCGTTGACGCAGGAAGCTGTGGAATCCGTGTTCGCCAAGGCGAACAAGGGCGCCAGCAAGTAAGTTCCGCGCGCGCCTCCTTGCAAAGGGAGGCGCGCGACGCCATCGATAGCTGCGATCCCCACCATTGGTTCACCCATGACTTCCAAGAAAGCGACGACCACCACGCCCGCTCCCACGCGCCCGCTCTGGCAGCGACTGGCCCTGCGCCGGCTAAAATTCCTCGGCTACGTGGCCGGTTTGCTGGTCGTGGTGCTGGGTGGCTCGTACCTGTTCGCACCACAGTGGCTGATGAGCGCCGACATCAAGCGCCAGATGATGGCCGCGCATGTCGAGAAGCACTCGGTGCAGGTCGGCGACACCAAGTGGGTGTACTACGAAGGTGGCCAGGGTCCGACCCTGCTGATGCTGCACGGTTTTGCCGCGAGCAAGGAAGTGTGGCTCAAGCAGATGGAATTGCTGACGCCGCATTTCCACGTGATCGCGCCCGATCTGCCGGGCTGGGGCGAGTCCTCGCGCGTCGAGGGCGCCAGCTACAACATTGACGCGCAAGTGGCGCGCCTGCAGGGCTTTGTCGATGCGCTGAACTTGCCGAAAGTCGTGCTGATCGGTCATTCGATGGGCGGCGCCATCGCCGGCGTCTTCGCCGCCGAGCACCCCGAGCATGTCGCCGAACTCGCCCTGCTCGATTCGTTCGGCCTGAAGACCAACGAAAACGAATTCTCGCGCGAAGCTCTCGCTGGCAAAAACCTGTTCGCCTTCGACAATCGCGAGCAATTCGCCAAGGCCACTGCCTGGGCATTTGCCAAGCCGCTGGATATTCCCGGTCGTTTCCAGGATGTGCTGATCAAGCGCAACCAGGAAAACCGCGCCTTCATCAACCAGACTTTCAACGAGCTGCGCGACCCGTCGCAGTATCTGTCGCTGCAGAACCGCCTCGACAAGCTCGGCATGCCGGTGCTCGGCCTGTGGTGCCATGACGACAAGATCGTCGACATCTCTGCGCTCGACAGCCTGCGCAACGGCCTGAAGAACGCCGCCGCCATCAGCACCAGCACGATGACCGGCTGCAATCACATGCCGATCATGGAGAAGCCGGACGAGACGGCGCGCATCCTTACGCAGTTCACGCTGTCGCACTAAGCTCAGTATCGCCGGATGGCTTTGCGTCATCCGGCCGTCTAGCGCTGTTCTACAGCACGCCCGGAATCAGCGCCTTGGTGCGCTGCATATAGCTCTCGTAAGCCGCGCCGAAGTTCTCGCGCATCCAGCGCTCCTCAAGTTTCAGCTTGAACCAGAACGACACGGCGACGATGACCACGCAGATCGCGCCGCGCCATTCGCCGATGGCCATCGCCGTGCCGAAGAAGGCCAGCAGCAGACCGGTGTAGATCGGATGGCGCACCCAGCGATAAGGGCCACTCTGGATCAGCTCGTGATCCTTCTTCACCTGCACCACCGAACTCCAGTTGCGTCCGAGCACGTAACGCGCCCAGCAGGCGAACGCGACACCGAGCATGGTAAGCAGCGCACCGAGTACCGCCACTGCATCGCCAGCCGGATACATGCGCGTGCCCAGCCACGTGCCGCGAAACCAGTCGCCGGGTCCAATCAGCGCAATGGCAATGATCAGCGGCAACCAGTACTTGAGCAGGCGCGGCAGGATCGGCTCCTTGCGCTGCGCTCCCTTGACCCGACGCCAGCCCCACAACCAGTACAGCGTAAAGATCAGCCACATGGTCTTGATGAACGGACCGATCGGCAGCTCCATGTCACTCCCCCTGAGTCCCCGGTGAGCACTCAGGTTCCACCCTTGGTCGCGTACGCGCAAGATGGCCCGCCGCGCGTCCCTGCGCAGACGGGCCCGTACTTACCTGGCGAATTGCAGATTGACCGGCGCTGCCGGCAAGGCATGCGGCTGGCTGCCGGTGGTCGGCACGCTCGGGTCGACCACCTCGAAGGCGAGGCCATCAGCCCATACCTCGCCGCGGTTCTGAAGCAGCAGGCCAAAGGCGATGTCGCGGGCATTGCCGGGCACGTCGAGCACCACCTCGAAGCGCTGCCACGGCTTGTCGCCTTGCGGTGCGCGATCTTCCATGTTGTCAAATGCCGCGGGCTTCTTGTCCGCGCCGTCGACGCGCATCCACAGCTGTCCCTTGCCCGCGTCCCTGGTGCGCAGGTAACCGGAGAACCGCACGCGCTTGCCTTGATACGCGGTGGCGCCGACGGTCTGCATCAACGTTGCGAAACCGTGGTTGTCGGTGGTGGCGCGAAGAAACGCGCTGGTCGCGCCTGACGTGCGGGTCGACGATTCCGTGCCGGTTTCAAAGTCGGTGGCAGCCGTCCCGTTGACGTAGACGAACCAACCGGGAGGCGCGGCGGCATGCGCGGCGCCGSCGAGGCCGGCAGCAAACAGCACGGCGGTTGCGAGCAGCTTTTTCATGGGGCATTCCTTGTCGTGGAGGGAGAGTGGGTACTGCTGACGTTCAACAGAAAACGATCGAGCTCACCGCCGGGAGGCGTGACATCCATCTGCAGCAACTCGGCGCGCGATGCACCGGCGTCGTAGCCCGCCATGGGGATGGCCGTGCTTGTCGGCGGATGGGGATGGCCTTGCCAGGCGGCCCACAGCAGCACTGCCGCGGCAATAGCGGCAGGCCACGCCGCGTGCCGGTTCCAGCGGCGAAACACGGAGGCCCGGTTGGCGGCACGCAGGATGCGCGCATCCATCAGCGGCGTTGGCGCCTCACGCGAGGCCTGGCGATAAAGCAGCAACAGGTCATCCATCTCATCGGTCATCGCCATGGCTGCAAAGCCTCCCGCAATTTCTGCTGCGCATAACGCAGGCGGCTCTTCACCGTTTCGCGCGTAGTGCCGGTGGCTATGGCGATATCCTCGAGGCTGAGTTCGCCTTCGGCCTTCATCAGGAACGCTTCGCGTTGCGGCAGCGGCAGCGCCTTGACGGCGGCGACCAAGGCTTTGCCCAGCGCGTCGTTGTGCAGATGACGGTCGGGCGCATGCAGCAGCGGCGCGGCATGGTGCTCGAGCGCGTCCTCTTCCTGTCCATGGGGATCGATCGCATCAGGCGCATGCCGACCCAGCGTGCGCCAGCGATCCGCCGCACGACGATGCGCGATGCCGAACAACCATGCGGCGAACGAAGCTTCGGGCTGAAAGTGTTCCTTGCCGTGCACCACGGCCATCCAGACGTCCTGGAACACTTCTTCGGCCTCGCTGGATTTACCCGCCAGGCGCAACGCATAGCGATGGAGCTTCTCGCGATAGCGTGCATAGAGGATGCGGAAGGCGTGCACATCGCCGTTGCGATAGCGCTGCATGCATTCGGCGTCGCTCAGCGATGAGCTGTCGGTGACTTGGCCGGCGTGCGGTTGCGACAGTTGCTGCTGCAGATGCGCAAGCGCCAGCTCGCAAGCTTGCGTCCAGTCCGTTGATGGCGCGATGGCGGCCGACATGGCGTCCTTTCCGTTGGCGATACTTTCATATTCGCCGGGAATGCCGGAAAGGGGTTAAACGAAAAGCTCAGTCCGCCACGTCGGCAATCAGACGATCGAGTTCGGTCTTCAGCCAGGCGCCATTGAGGCGCAACCAGTCGCGTTGCTCGCGCCATTCGGGGAACAGCAATTCCACCTGCGCCCAGAAACGCGGCGCGTGGCTGCGCACCTTGAGGTGACACAGCTCATGGGCGAGCACGTACTTCAAGGCGTTGGGCGGCGCCAGCGCCAGCGCGAGATCGAGGTTGATGCGATCGCGCGTGTCCAGGCTGCCCCACAGGCTCTTCATCGGCCGCACGCGCAATGCCGTAGGCGCCAGCCCCAGCTGCGGCACATAACCTGCCAGCCAGCGCGACACATCGCGACGGACCTGCGCTTCGAAATACGAAGCGAGCAAGCCGCGCGCCACCGGCACCGCACGCGTATGCGGTCGGGGGATCACCAGGGTGAGCGTGCCCTCGCCGGCTTCGACACGCGGATACGGACCTTCCGCCCAATCGAGCTGCACGGTTTCGCCGCGCAACGGAAACTCCGTGGGCGTACCCACGCGCAGCGGCGGCAAGGGCTTCACGATCAGATGCAACTCGTCGAGCTTGCGCTCCAGCCAGTCAGCGTGATGGCGCAGAAACGCGCTCACCTGTGCCGGATGCGTGCCATGCGGATACGACACGCGCGCACCCTTGGGCGTGACCGTCAGCCGCAACCGGCGCGCGCGCGGATGGGCGGCCTTGAGCACACGGATGGTGCTGCCGCTCGCGGTGGCCAGTTCCAGCCAATCGCCTTCAAGATGCTGCGTCATGTCCCCGCCTTAACTGCTTGGCGTCCAGGCCGATCGAGTTCCAAAGGACGACCAGTGTCCCAGAGGAAATGTGGGGGGAGCATGCAGGCTTCGCAAGGCGAAGCGATGACCGTCCCGACCGTACGGTCGGGACGGAAAACCCTGAACGGAGCGGCTCAGGCCTCAGCGGGACGCGGCAGGCCGAACCATTCCTCAAGCTTGCCCAGCAGGCGCTCGACCTCGAGGGTCAGCAGGGTGAAGGTCGCGTCAGCCTCGGCGGCTGCGTCGGGATGACTGTCGCCCAGTTCCTCGGTGATCACGTCCAGGAACTTGAGCTTGCGCACGATCAGGTCCTCGCCAAGCACGAAGCTCATGCGCTCATCGAAGGTGAGACCGAGCTGGAACACCTGCTTGCCGTTGCGCAGATGCTCCTTCACTTCCTCGCCATCGAGGTCCTGGCGGCGGCACTTGGCGATGGCGCCGGTGGCGGAGGCCGGGTCGCGCAGCTCCACCTCGTCGCCCAGCGCCAGCCCGGCCGGCAGGTTGCCGTTGGCCAGCCAGTCGGTCATGAGCACGCGCGGGCCCTCTTCCGGTGCCAGCGGGACGGCCGGGAAGCTGCCCATCGCTTCGCGGATCTGCGTCAGCGTGTTCTCGGCGGACTTGCGGCTGGAGGTATCGAGCACCAGCCAGCCGTTCTTCTTGTCCACGTAGGCGCGCTGGCGGGAGCTGCGGATGAAGGCGCGCGGCACCAGTTCGTTGAGCACGTCTTCCTTGATGCGCTTGCGTTCGCGGCCACCGACCTTGCGGCCCTCTTCTTCGGCGATCTTCTGAACACGGCGGTGAAGTTCGTCGTTTACCACCGAACCGGGGAGGAGCTTGTCCTCACCGCCCACGGTGACCATGGTGCAGGCATTCACTGCGTGGGTGAGCGGGGCTTCATCGCCCCGACCTACCGGCGGCACGAAACCCTTGGTGCCCATTTCCAGCGGGCCGCAGGGGCGCAGGCGATGGTCGCCCAGCGCTTCGTCGAGGCGGTTCAGGTCGTCGGCAATGGCGGGGGAAAAGCGGAACAGCGTGAGATTGCGGAAGAACATTCGGTATCCGTATTTTTTCTGCCGTCACCCCGACGAGGGCCGGGATCCAGGTGCGATGGGCATCGATGATGCCGCGTCGCCTTCTCACGCACTGAGGCGCTGGATCCCGGCGTGCGCCGGGATGACGAATAGGAGGGCTTGGGGCTAGATCAGCGGCTGACCGCAGCCACCGCATTCACCACCGTATCCAGATTCGCGCGGTTCAACGCCGCCACGCAGATCCGGCCAGTGCCGATGGCGTAGATGGCGTACTCCGCGCGCAGGCGGTCCACCTGGGCCTTGCTGAGGCCCGAGTAGGAGAACATGCCAGCCTGCTCCTGGATAAAGCCGAAATGCGATGCACCCGCCGCGGCGAGCCTCTCGACCATGCCGGCACGCATCGCGTGGATGCGCTCGCGCATCTCGCCCAGCTCCTGCTCCCACATGGCCTTGAGCTCGGCGCTGCCCAGCACGGTGGAGACCAGCAGGCCGCCGTGGGTGGCCGGGCTGGAGTAGTTCGAGCGGATGGTGCGTTTGACCAGGGACTGCACGCGSAAGGCTTCGTCGCGCGTCTTGCCCACGATGGACAACGCGCCAACGCGCTCGCCATACAGCGAGAACGACTTGGAATACGAGTTGGCAACCACGAAGGCGTCGATGCCGGAGGCGGCGAACAGGCGCACCGCGGTGGCGTCGGCGTCGATGCCTTCGTCAAAGCCCTGGTAGGCCATGTCGATGAAGGGCAGCAGGCCGCGCTCCTTCACCAGGTCCACCACTTGCTGCCACTGCTCGGCATTGAGGTCTACGCCGGTCGGGTTGTGGCAGCAGGCGTGCAGCAGCACGACGGTGCCCGGCTCCAGCTTGCCCAGGTCCGCCAGCATGCCGGCGAAGTCCAGGCCGTGCGTGGCGGCGTCGTAGTAGGCATAGGTCAGCACGTCGAAACCGGCCGCGCCGAACACCACGCGGTGGTTTTCCCAACTCGGGTTGCTGATGGCGATCTTCGCGCTCGGCAGGATCTGCTTGAGCAGGTCGGCGCCGACGCGCAGCGCGCCGCTGCCGCCGACAGTCTGCGAGGTCGCCACGCGGCCGGCGGCCAGCAGGGGCGAGTCTTCGCCAAACACCAGTTTCTGGGTGGCGAGGTCGTACGCCGGCAGGCCGTCGATGGGGATGTAGCCACGCGGCTTGGCATCGAGCGCCAGCTGCTRCTCGACCTGCTGCACGGCGCGCAACAGTGGGATGCGGCCCTGCTCGTCGTAATAAATGCCCACGCCCAGGTTGACCTTGCCCGGACGGGTGTCGGCCACGAAGGCCTCGGTGAGTCCCAGGATCGGATCGCCCGGGGTCATTTCAACGGATGCAAAGAGAGACACGGCGTTACTCGACTGGTTTTCGGTGAAGGTCACGACTCGTCCGGCGTACCGGCAAGCCACTCGTGCGCATCGGCGCGGGCGACACCTTCGCGCGCGCCCAGCGTGGCGAAGTCAAACAGCTTGCGATCGGTGAGCTGGGAGGGCTGCACACTGCCCAGCGCGCGAAAAATGTTCTCGGCGCGCCCGGGTTGGGTCTGCTCCCAGTCCTCCATCATGCGCCTAACCGCCTTGCGTTGCAGGTTTTCCTGCGAACCGCAGAGATTGCACGGGATGATGGGGAATTCCCTGGCCTGGGCGTACTCGGCGATATCGCTTTCCTTGCAGTATGCCAAGGGGCGGATCACTACGTGGCGGCCATCGTCCGAACGCAGCTTCGGCGGCATCGCCTTCAGCTGCGCCTGATAGAACAGGTTCAGGAAAAAGGTGCCGAGGATGTCGTCGCGATGGTGGCCCAGCGCGATCTTGCTGACACCGTTGGCCGCCGCCCAGTGATACAGCGCGCCGCGGCGCAGGCGCGAACACAGGCTGCACATGGTCTTGCCCTCGGGAATGACCCGGGTGACCGTGCTGTACGTATCCTGCTCGATGATATGGAACGCCACATCGCGCCCGGCAAGGTATTGCGGCAGCACGTGGGCAGGGAAACCGGGCTGCTTCTGGTCCAGGTTCACCGCGACGATCTCGAACCGCACCGGCGCCTTGGCCTGCAGTGACAGCAGTACGTCCAGCAGCGTGTAGGAGTCCTTGCCGCCGGACAGGCAGACCATGACCTTGTCGCCCTCCTCGATCATGTTGAAGTCGGCAATGGCCTGGCCCACCTGATGGCGCAGGCGCTTGGCCAGCTTGGTGGCCTCGTAGTGCTGCTTGCGGGTGGCGTCGGGCTGGGCGGACATGATCGGTGGGCAACGGGACGGCCTCCCATTGTAACGATCTGGCCGGCCGGGGCAGTCTCTTTGGGTCGCGCAGCGCTACACTGCGTGTGTTTTCCCCAGCCATTCGCACCGACATGCAGGTCCAGGACCAAGCCGAAATTGCCCACTTGCTGGCCGAGCTGCGCGTAGAGCACCGCGATCTCGACGTGGCCATCGAGCACCTGGCCGTGTCGCTCAGCCGGGACGAGCTTCAGATCACGCGCCTGAAGAAGCGCAAGCTGCTGCTGAAGGACCACATCGCCCGGCTGGAAAGCAGGCTGATCCCCGATCTGGACGCCTGAGACCTCCCACGGAGCACCAATGCCCGCGCTGACGCCTGTCCTGCTGGAAGACGCCTACGTCGCCCTCGAACCCCTCGCCCCCGACCACGCCCCTGCCCTCGAGGCTGCGGCGGCGGACGGCGAGCTGTGGAAGCTGTGGTTCACCAGCGCGCCCGGGCTCGGCGAGACGACCGGCTACATCGCCAAGGCCCTGGCTGGCCAACAGGCGGGTCTGATGCTGCCCTTCGCGGTGCGCGAGAAGAGCAGCGGCGACATCGTAGGCAGCACGCGTTTCTATGACTACGTGGATGACCCGCGCCGCGTTGCCATCGGCTACACCTGGTACGCCAAGCGCTGGCAGAAGAGCCATCTCAACACCGCATGCAAGCGCCTGTTGCTGCAGCATGCCTTCGAAACCTGGAACTGCGTGGCGGTGGAGTTTCACACCGACCATCGCAACCTCGATTCCCAGCGCGCCATCGAGCGACTGGGCGCGCAACGCGAAGGCGTCCTGCGCAATCACAAGCGCCGTCCCGACGGCAGCTTGCGCAATACGGTGTGCTTCAGCGTGATCGACAGCGAGTGGCCGGATGTATCGCGCTGGCTGGCGCTGCGGCTGGAGCGTTTGGCGGGCTGAGCATCGATGTTCTCTGTAGGAGCGCACTTGTGCGCGACCGCGGCGTCGCATCGTCCCCGCTTCGTAGGTGGTCGCGCACAAGTGCGCTCCTACAAAAGAACTTCGATAGGTGGCGCTCCTCTCACTTGTACGAGCGCACCTTGTGCGCGACCGCGGCGCCGTGTGGTCCCCGCTCTGTGAGGTTGTCGCGCACAGGGTGCGCTCCCACAGGGACAGGCGACGACTCAGAGCAGCCGATTCACCAACCGATCCAGCCGCACGCGCCGCATGCGCCGCAGCAGCTTGCGCACTTCCGGCGGATAGCTGCGCACACCTGGCAGGTCGCGATAATGCGCCAGACGTGTGGCATGCCTGCGCAACGCCTGCCATTCGGCTTCGTGCTGCGGCAACAGCCTGCGTGAGGGATCGCGCAACAGCAGGCCATTCTCAAGATCCAGCGCCCAGGCACGCGGGTTGAGGTTGTTGCCGGTCAGCACGGCGAATTCCCCGTCCACCAACAGACCCTTCAGGTGATAAGTGTTGTCGCCGTCACGCCATAGCCAAAGGTTCAACTGGCCGCTGTCGATGGCGCCCTGATGGTCGTGCGCGAAGCGACGCAGATTCGCTTCATACAGATACGGCAGCATCCCGATGCGGCTGAACGGCTGCTCCGGCGGGATGTAGAAATCATTGGCCGTCTTGTCGCCGACCATGATGTCCAGCTGGCAACCACGGCGCAGCAAGTGACCGATCACCACGCGCACGGGGCGCGGCAGGTTGAAGTAGGGCGTCAGCAGGATCACGCGCCGCTGCGCGCCACGCAGCAGGGCCAGTAGTGTTTCGTTGAGCGCATTGTCGTTGCGCCCGAAACCGGCCAACGGAATCACCGCGACGTCGCCATCGCGCGGCGCCTCACTGGCGCCGCCGTATTGCGCCAACTGCAGCGACTGGCGCAAGCGGCGGATCGGCTCCTGCAGGTCACGCGTACGCGGTTGCGGCAGGCGATCCAGTCGCGGCACGGCGTCGCTGCCGCGGAGCTGCGCATCGACATAGCCGGCCATGCTGTCGGCCAGCGCCCGGTGACGAATCAGGTGATAACGATCGAGTCGATAGCGGCCGTGCCTGGCCAGGTACACATCGTTGAGGCTGGCGCCGCTGTAAAGCACCGCGTCGTCAACGATGAAGCCCTTCAGGTGCAAGACGCCGAACAACTCGCGCGTCTGCACCGGCACGCCACGAATGACCACGCCCTCGCCCAGGCGCTGCGCATACTCGCGATACATCGCAGCATTGCCCTCGCTGTCGCCCTTGCCGATCAGGCCTCGACGCGCGCGATGCCAGTCGACATACACCTCCACCGACAGATCAGGGTGTGCGCGTCGCGCCGCATGCAGCGCTTCGATCACTTCGCGACCGGCATCGTCGTCCTGCAGATATAGCGCGACCAGCACGATGCGGCGCTTGGCCTGCGCAATCAGCGAAAGCAGCGTTTCGCGAAACTCGGTCGGGCCCGCCAGCGTGGTGATGGCCTCTGCCGGCACGGTGAAACTCACCTGACCGGACAAGTCGAGCCCGCGACCCCGACCCAGTGAAAGCAGTCGACGTGCAAGGTTGCGTGGCGAGGGTAGCGGTCGATTCATAGGGGCCATGTTAGCAATCCAGCCCCATCTTGTAGGAGCGCACTTGTGCGCGACCGCCAGATTACCGTGACGGTCACGTCAAGCGGTCGCGCACAAGTGCGCTCCTACACGGGCCTCAGCGTTCCTTGTCGAGCACGCGGCGCGGCTGCACGTCGATGCTCACCGTCATGCCGGCCGAGAGGATCAGGCCCTTCGGCTCGCTGGACTCATCGATGTCGACGCGCACCGGAACACGCTGCGCCAGGCGCACCCAGTTGAAGGTCGGATTGACGTCGGCCAGCAGATCGCGGCCGGTCGGATTGTCGCGATCGGTAATGCCGCGCGCGACGCCGGTGATATGACCCTTGAGGCGAATACCGCCGCTCAACATGCGAATGTCCACCGGATCACCCACGCGCAGATGCGGCAGCTTGGTTTCCTCGAAGTAACCGTAGATGTAGTAGCTATGGCGATCGATCAGCGCGAGGCGCGGGCTGCCGGTCGCGGCATAGTCACCGACACGCACATCAAGATTGGTTACGTAGCCGTCCACCGGCGCACGCACTTCGGTGCGTTCCAGGTCGAGCTTGGCGCGATCCAGTGCCACCTGCGCCTGCACCACCGCGGCTTCCGCTTGTTCGCGCGAAGCATTGGCCTGATGGCCGCTGGCCTGCGCCTGTTCCCACACGGCGCGCGCGGTCAGGGCTGCGGACTTGGCATCGGTGCGTTCTTCCTTCGGCACCACGTCGGCCAGATCCTGGCGACGCTGTGCCTGCTCCTGGCGCATGTCGTACTCGGCCTTGCGTGCCGCAGCGCTGGCCAGCACCGCGTCGATGTTCGCGCCGGCGGCGCGCGCAGCGGCCTTGGCAGCATTGAGGTTGGCTTCGGCCTGCTGTTCGGCGATCTGGAAGCGCTGCGGGTCGATTTCGAACAGCACCTCGCCCTTCTTCACTTCCTGGTTGTCGATCACCGGCACGCGCGTGACCAGGCCCGAGACGTCCGGCGCGATGCGCACCACTTCGGCGCGCACGCGGCCATCGCGCGTCCATGGCGCATACAGGTAGTGCCGCCACAGCGCATGGCACAGCAGCAAGGCCACGATCACGACGACGGCCGTGATGGCGAAACGGAGCACAGCTTGAGGTTCGAGTTTCATAGGTCAGGGATATAGGAGCAGGCCAGCCGCGCCGAACAGCACGAAGAACACGGCAACGCGAAACAGGGAGGGATGCCACACGTAGCGATACAAGCCGTAGCGGCCAATGAGGGTGTCGATACCCCACAGCACCAGCAGGCAGCCCAGGTAGACCAACAGCAAGCCCGGTACCAGGGCATCGGCAAGGGCGACTTCACGGGGCATGGGCGATCTCCGGTGCCTTGACGATGTAGGGTGCGAGCGCGGACTCGTCGTCGCGCAACGCCGTGCGCAATTGCAGCAGGTCCGCCAGCGCCGGCTGGCAGCTGGCCCGCGCCTGCGGCAGTGTCTGCGTAGTGAGTGTGATGGCCTGGTCAACGGCGTCATCGGCCACCGCCCAGCGCGCCTGGTCGGGCGCGTCGTAAAGCTTCGCCAAGGCATCCAAGGCGTATTGCATGGATTCCCTCACCGGCGGCGGCAGGCCCGTATGCAACATGTCCTGGCGCAACTCGATCGCCGCGCGACCACTGTCATGCACGGCGAGCGCCCAGGAAAACAGCGCGCGCGACTCTTCGCTGCCCTGGCGGGTGAACTGCACGATCTGCTGATAGAGATCGCGATTCACGCTTTCGAAGCGATACAGGATGCCATCCATCGGTGCGGTGGCGGCATACACCACCTGCCGCCGCAACTGCGCCAGCTGACGTCGGCGCAACCACTGCGTACCGATCACGGTCGGGATGATCATGAAGGCCGCGCCACTCGCCATCAGGCCGAACAGCGCGGCGATGCCGTCGTTGATGAAGCGCTCGGGCGCATAAACCATCGGATTCTTGAGCGCCAGGATATAGACGAAACCCAGCGAGTAACCCGCGCCCACACCGGGTAAAGTGGCATTGCGCGTGGTGAGATACGGCCCGAGCGCGAGCAGTGGCGCGGTCACCAGGATCAGCATCACGAAGCCATCGCTGCCCGGCATCAATTCGAATACCACGAAGTACGCGGCCACCAAGCCGATCGCGTAAGCCACCCAGGTGTTGGCGGTTGCCAGCACCGGCATGGGCGAGGTCGCCAGCAAACCGCTGAACACGGTGGCCAATAACAGCGCACTGAGGCCGAAGGTCCAGCCGGTTTCGATCCAGAACACGCTCAGCGTGGCCATGGTGAGGAAGGTGCGCACGATGGCAATCAGCGGCGAGGCGTAATCGTTGGCGCGCTTGAAGTCCACGCGCTCGACGGTGCCGCCGATCACACCCTGGGTTTCACGCAGGGTTGCTTCCAGTGAAGTGAAGTCGCGCAACTCGGCAGCAAAGCGACGCACCAGGGTGGTGCCGCTGTCGAATTCCAGCAGCAGATTCGGATCCTGCCGCAGATCTTCGCGCAACTTGGCCGCGAGCACCGGCAGCTCCGCTTCGCAGGCCTCGATGCGCGTCGCCAGCAAACGCGGCATCGGCTTTTCGGAAGGATCAGGGCTGAGCGCCTTGCCAATGGGACCATAGAGTTTGATCAGCGCCGCCGCCGTGCGCGGGTGGTTGCTGCGCTGCAGGCGATTGATCAGATGGTGCAGCGACTGGAAGCTGGTGGCCGCTGCCATATAGCGCAGATTGAGCAACTGCATGCGGCTGCTGCGCGCGCGCACCTCGGGGTCCTCGAAGATCACTGAGGAGCGCAAATCCTCGATCTGCACCGCCGCACGCACGAAGCGCAGATGCGCGTTCTCCATGTCCTCTCGCGGAATGGCGCCGCCCAGGCTGCCGCGCGCGAAATCGATGAAGTGCTGGTAATGCTCGCGCGAGATGCGTCGAAGCACGTCGCGCAAACGCACCGGCAGGACCACGTCACTGACCAGGCCGGAGACGATGATGCCGAGCATCACCTCGCTCACGCGACCCACCGCCGAATCGAACACTGCCGTCGGATGATCGATCGCCGGCAGCACCACGATGAAAGCCGTATAGCCGGCGAGCACGAAGCCGTAGGACATGAAGTTGCGGTAGAGCACCGCGCCGCCGGCGCATAGCGCCACCCAGATCGACAAGCTGAGCAGGAACAGTTCGCGCTGCTGCGGGAACGCCGCCATCAGCAACACGCCGAACAGGCTGCCGGTGCAGGTGCCCAGGGCGCGATAGAAGCTCTTGGCCAGCACCGTGCCGCTCTGCGGATGCATCACGATGGCCACGGTGATCATCGTGGTCGCGGGCTGCTCCAGCTGGAACACCATCGTCAGCCATGCCGCGAGATAGAACGCGATCAGGCTCTTCACCACGAAGATCCAGGCCTGGCCCTCTTCGGCGGCGAAATCGCGCAACCACGGCGGGTTGCGCCAGGAGGCGAGGTCGCCAGGCATCGCCGACATGGTCAGGCACGCTCCAGTTGATCGAGAAACTTCTTGAGCAGACGCTCCAGCTGCCCCACATCGCGCTGGGACATGCCTTCCACCTGCCATTCCAGCATCGCGCAGACATCGGGCAGGAAGCTTTCGATCAGCGCGAAGCCTTCGTCAGTCAAAGTGAGCGTGATTTTGCGACGATCCTCGTCGCTGGCGTTGCGTGCAATCAGACCTTTGTCGGCCAGCTCGTTGGTCAGTCGCGTGATGTTGGCCAGCTTCTCGCCCGCCGCGTCGGCCAGCTCGGTGGGATGCATCGCATTGCCCTCGGTGCCGTAGATCATCATCAACAGGTTGTATTGCGGATGATTGATGCCGTACGGGCGCAGCATCGCGTTGGCGTCGTCGTTCACGCGCTTGAAGATGTGCCGGATCAACCGGATGAGCACGGCCGGGTCCTGCGGAAAGGCGGGATAGCGCTGACGGGTCACCGTCAGACGCTGTTCGGTCGGAAGAAAGCTGCTCATGGCGCCCCGATTAATTAGTACATATATGTAATATATATAACTGAATTTTATGCCCGCCCCGAATGGCATGCAAGAGCGTCGGACGGCGCGCGTGAAAAAGGCGCCACGAGGGCGCCTTCGAGGTAAAGCTGGCGAGTGGTTCGCCCGTCGCCTCGGCGATGGCCGAGGCGCTGTTGCGAACTGAGCGCGCGCTCGACGCGGCTCAGTTGCCCTTGGCAGGGTAAGTCTCGAACCCACCCGGCGCGGTGCCGTTCGGCGCCGGATTCGGATTCGGATTCGTCGGGTTGGCCGGACGGGCCGACGGCGCCAGCTGGGCATTGCCGCACTGGTAGGCGCCCCACGGCTGCGAGCCGTCGGTGGGTTCGCCCATCGGTTTGATGGTATCGGCGTGCATCTTGGCCGCCTCGTTGCGCGCCATCACTTCCAGCTCGTCGCGCACTTTGATGTCGTTGCGATCGATGGGGCCGACGTGATCCATCACGGACACGGTGACCTTGCCCAGGTCACGGCAGGAAGACACATCGCCGCTCCACGCCGTACGGACGTTCTTCCCGGCGTCGTCGAGCGTGATGCCATAGGTGCACGCGCCAAGCAGCGCGATGGGAACGAGCAACAGCAGGGTCTTACGCATGAGCAGCTCCGCAACATGATGGAAATGAAAAGGCCAGGCGGTTTCCCGCCCGGCCTCCATCCTAACCCGGGGACGTGAACAGCTCCCCATAGGGGATGCGCTGACCTGATCGGCGTGGGCGTCACCGGCTCTGCCTGCCCGCAGCTGTGTGTTGCGACGATGAAGGCAGGCTGGGTGCCTGTCGAATCGGCGCGGCACACAGCTGCGGGCAGGCAGAGCCGGCCTCCGGTGACATCCAGAAGGCCCCCAAGCCGCGATGCACGGCTTGCACAGGCAACCAGCCTGCGCTTCACCGCGCCTCACAACTTGGCGGCCTTCTGAATGTCATGCCGCCCACGCCGATCAGGTCAGCGCATCCCTCAATCTCACGCTTACTTCGACGGCTTGGACGCCACTGGCTTGCCGTCGCCGTCGATCACCTGCACGTCGCCAAGATTCAGCGCACGCACCGGCTGCTCGATCTTCTTCAGATCACCCACGATCACCCAGGTCAGCGCCTTGGGCTGGACGATTTCCTTGATCGCGCTTTCGGCATCGGGCTGGGTCACCGCTTCGGTGCGGGCCTTGAGCGTCTGCACGTAATCGTCCGGACGGTTGTACTGGACGATCTCGCTCAACGCGCTGAGCACCTCCGAGCCGGTCTCGAAACTGCCCGGCAGGCCGCGCACGTTGGAGTCCTTGATCTTGTTCACTTCCTGCTCGGTGAGCGGACGCGCAGCGATCACCTCGTTGKCTTCCTTGGCCACTTCGTGCGCGGATTCAGCGGTCTTGTCGGTCTGCACCGGGGCGTACATCAGGAACGGACGCTGACCGATCGCATCGCGCATGAAGCTGAAGGCGCCATAGGCCCAGCGCTTGTCCTCGCGCAGGTTCATGTTGAGACGCGAGGTGAAGCTGCCGCCGAACGCGCCATTGGCCACGTCGATGGACAGCTCGTTCGGCGCCTTGCTGGACGGCGCCAGCAGGCCGGCCAGGATCAGCGACTGCGGTGCATCGGGCTTGTCGATCAGGAACACGCGCGGCTTGGGCTGGGCGGCCACCGTGGCGATGTTCTTCTTCGGCACGGCGCTGGACGGCGCCTTCCAGTCGCCAAAGGCGGCATCGAGCTGCGGGATGATCTGCTGCAGCGTGGTGTCGCCGGCGACCAGGATCTTGACGTTGTCCGGACGCAACCAGTCGTTCTGGAAAGTGGACAGGTCCGATGCCTGCATCGACTTGATGGCAGCTTCCGTACCCGAGCCGGTGAACGGGATGCCATAGGCGTGATTGGCGCCGTAGAGCAGCGGCGGCAGGGTACGCAGGGCCAGCGCGGTGGGCTGGGTCTTTTCCTGCGCGATGCCGGCCAGCCACTGGCCGCGGATGCGTTCGATGTCCTCGGATTTGAACGCCGGGTTGCGCACGATGTCGGCGAACAAGGCCAGCGACGGCTGCAGCTGGTCGTTCAAGGCATTGAGCGAGGCCGAGCACGAGTCCAGCCCGCAACCGATGCGGGTGATCGCACCCAGGCGCTGCTTGCGCTTGGCCACTTCCACCGAGTCGAGATCCTTGGTGCTCTCGTTCATCAGCGTGGTGGTGAAGCTGGCGGTGCCGAGCTTGTGGCCCTGGTCGGCCGCGTAGCCCGCGTCGAACATCAGCTGCACATGCGTCACCGGAATGGTATGGCGCTCGGCCAGGATCACTTCGATGCCGTTCTTGAGCTTGCCGCGTTCCAGCGCCGGGAATTTCAGGTCCGGGAACTGCGACACCTGCGGCACGCCCTTGCTGCGGTCGATGTCGCTCTTGGCCACGGTGTATTCGTGCTTGGCCGGCATCTTGGCGGCTGGGCGATCAGGCTGCGGGCCCAGCGCGACCACCTTGGCGTCTTCGCTGTCGGGATTGAAGTCGTTGCCGGCGGGCAGCACGGTCAGCAGGTAATCGCCCTTGCTGAGCCACTTGTCGGCAGCAGCCTTGACGCTGCCCGGAGTGGCGGCATTGGCGCGTTCCAGGTCCTTCTTGTAGGCACCCGGATCACCGCGATACACCTGACCTTCCGCCAGAATCACAGCCTTGCCGCCGAAGCCGCCGACCTTTTCCAGGCCGCGCACGAAGCCGGCGCGGTTGCCGATCTTGGCGCGTTCCAGTTCGTCGGCCGTGGGGCCTTCGGCGAGGAACTTCTTCACCTCTTCGGCGATGACAGCCTCGACCTTGGCCTGGTCCACGCCGTCCTTGATGTCGGCCTGGATCTGGAACTGGCTGGCCAGCGCAAACGGCGAAATGCTGGCGGACACGTCATCGACCAGCTTGTCCTGGTAGACCAGCCGCTGATACAGGCGCGAAGTCTTGCCGCCGCCGAGCACGGTGGAGGCGAGGTCGAGCTGGATCGCATCGTCCGTGCCCAGCTGCGGCACCACCCAGGTGCGATAGATGCGCGGCTGCGCCACGTGGTCATGCTGGATGCCGCGGGTGGATTTGGTGAGCGGCGTGATCCACGCCTGCTGGCGCGGCACCGGCGGGCCGGCGGGGATGTCGCCGAAATACTTCTCGGCCTTGGCCTTGGCTTCCGCCACGGTGATGTCGCCAGCCAGCACCAGGGTGGTGTTGGCAGCGCCGTAGTAATCGTGGAACCACTGCTTCACATCGCCCAGCGAGGCGGCGTTGAGATCGGCCATCGAGCCGATGGTGTCGTGCTGGTAGGGATGGTTGCCCGGATAGGTGTTGGACAGGATGTTCTGGTCCACGCGACCGTAGGGACGGTTTTCGCCCTGGCGCTTCTCGTTCTGCACCACGCCGCGCTGGGTGTCGAGTTCCTTCTGGCCGATCGCGCCGAGCAGGTGGCCCATGCGGTCCGACTCCATCCAGAGCGCCATGTCGAGCGCGGTGGTCGGCACGGTTTCGAAGTAGTTGGTGCGGTCAAACCAGGTGGTGCCATTCATGTCGGTGGCGCCGGCCAGCTCGAACGGCTGGAAATACGTGCCCTTGTGATTCTCCGAGCCGGAGAACATCAGGTGCTCGAACAGGTGCGCGAAGCCGGTCTTGCCCTTGGGCTCATCACCCGAACCCACGTGGTACCAGATGCTTACCGCGACCACCGGTGCCTTGTGGTCCTCATGCACCACCACGGTGAGCCCGTTGGGCAGCGTGAAGCGGGTAAAGGCGATATCCGGAACTGCTTGCGTGGATTCGGCAGCGGCCGCCTGAGGCAGCGCGATCGCGGGCAGGCCGGCGGACATGCTGAGCACTCCTGCAACGAGTAGGGCGAGGGGCTTTCTTGCCATCACGACACTCCTGTTTTTTTTGACGAATGAACATTCCGAGGCTAGCCACGGCCCGGAACCTTGGCAAATGACCAATGGCATGGTGGACAACCGCCGTCGAGCTTCGTTCGACGCAAGATCATGACGGGGCGGCGTGCAGGACCTCCGGACAGGTGTCCGCAGTTGTCCGGCCACGCCCGGTCGCTGTCCGCGGACAGCTCACGCCTACTCACCGACCAACAAAATTCCTCGTAGTAACAGCCACTTGACCCGACAGAAAGGCTTGGCACGGGGCTTGCCATATGTACCGTGCAGGACTACCCCACCTTTCATCGGAGACATGATCATGAAATTCGAAGCCTTGATGCTGCGCGGCCTTTTCGTTGCCTGCCTGCTGGTTTGCGGACTCGTGCTGGGTGCCATGGTGAACGCTTCCCCCGAAGCCATTCGCCTCGCCGCCGCCGGCAGCGCCGGCCAACTGATTGCCCCGACCGCTTGCGCGCTGCCGCCCGACGGCGTGGTGTGCCCGCGGCTCTCCAACGGCTGAGCAAGGACGCTCACTGTTTTACGGGTCCACGGACAGACCTGATAATGGCCGGATGCTGCATGTCATCCTCTACCGACCGGAAATACCCCCCAATACGGGCAACGCGATCAGGCTGTGCGCCAACACCGGCGCCTCGCTGCACCTGATCCGCCCCCTGGGCTTCGAGCTGGACGATGCCCGCCTGCGCCGTGCAGGCCTGGACTATCACGAATACGCGCAGCTGGCTGTGCATGACGATCTCGCCAGCTGCCTAGAGAGCATCGGGCAGCCACGTGTGTTTGCGTTTTCCACGCGCGGGCGGGTCGCGCATGTGGATGCGCGTTTCGTTGAAGGGGATGCGTTGTTGTTTGGGTGTGAGACGGCTGGGTTGCCTGGGGAGGTGCTTGATGCGCTTCCGGAAGAGCAGCGGTTGCGCTTGCCGATGCGGGCGAACAGTCGAAGCCTGAATCTGTCGAATACTGTGGCGATTGCGGTGTATGAGGCGTATGAGGC
>NZ_JBFTRY010000023.1:0-37182 GCF_056399745.1 Dyella sp. 01N36 | reverse complement strand
GTACACCGCAGCGTGGCTGTCGCGCACAGGGTGCGCTCCCACAGACAAGAGGGCGCGGCGGGGGAATGCAGCGAGGCCCGGCTTTAAGTCCTCAGCGATTCGGGCGCGTTGCGCAGCGCTTGGAAGTATCCCCTGTGTACCCTCGGAGGTTGTCCCATGACGGCGTGCCTCGAGCGTTCGGGCTTATCCCATCACAATGCTGCGGGCGTTATAGGCCATTTTCTTTGGGTTACTTTTCTTTTGGGCCAGCAAAAGAAATGTGACTCGAGCGGCGGCAGCCGTTCGAAACGCCCGCCGCGTAGGCGGCCAGATCGCGGAATCGCAACGCATCAACCGCCCCCCCTCACGCAAACTTCAACAAACAAACCCCCACCGTGATCAACCCCAACCCCACCCACCCCTCCCCCCGCAACCTCTCCCCAAACACCGCGATCCCCAACACCGCCGTCGCCATCAACCCCACCCCGCCCCACACGCCATACGCCACCGACAACTGAATCCCGCGTATGGCAAAACTCAACGCCGTAAACGCCGCCAACGCGCACGCAATCGCGGCCACAGCCGGCCGCTTGTAGGCAAACCCATGCGACTGCTTCATCAGCACATTGGCCGCGATCTCCAGCACGATCGCGATGGCGAGGTAAAGCAAATGGACAGGTTCGAACTCAGGAAGCATGACGGCTCCCTTCAGGCGCTTCGTCTGTGCCGCGCTCCAGCAGCACGATCCCGGCGATGATCAGGGCGATCGCCGCCAGCTTGATCGGCTTGAGGTCTTCGGCAAACAGCCAGGCGCTGCACAAGGTGATGAGTACCAGGCCCAGGCTTTCCCATGCGCCATAGGCCACTGCGAGCGGGATGACCTTCACCGCCATCGCCAGGCAGGTATAGGACAGCACCAGCATCACGTACATCGTCGACAGGCCGATGGTCAGGTAGCCGTGATGGGCGCCGAGTTTCATCGCCAACGTGCCGGCGACTTCGGTGACAATAGCCGCGGCCATGAAAAGCCAGTGACGCATGTGGTTCTCCTTGTCGGGCACCGCGACCCCATCCTACCCTCGCCCTCCCCGATCACGCCATGAACCCAATCAACGCCCTGTCCGCCACTCCCACGCTGCCTGAGGCACGCCTGCTCGAGATGGTGTTTCCCGATCACACCAACCACCTGGGCACGCTGTTCGGCGGACAGGCCTTGGCATGGATGGACAAGGCGGCCTTCATCGTCGCCTCGCGCCACGCCCGTCGCACGGTGGTCACCGCGCGCTCCGAAGAAGTGAATTTCAAGGTGCCCGTGCGCACGGGCCAGCTGGCCGAACTGGTTGCACGTATCGTGCACGTGGGCCACAGCTCGATGACGGTGGAAGTGGAACTGACGGGCGAAGACCCGCTCACCGGCGATCGCCGCGTCTGCACCACCGGCCGTTTCGTGATGGTTGCGCTCGACTCGAACGGCACGCCGGCGACGGTGCCGCCGTTGCCGGTCGTCTAAGCATGGGTGGCGGCCGCGCGCGGCCGCCCACATCTCAGCGCAGATGCAGCCAGTGCAAGTGGACGCCGTTGTCGCGGTCTTCCGCGCGGAAGCCTTCGCGGCCCTCGACCACGATGCCCCACACGCTGCGCAGCTTTTCGCCCTGCGGCTCGTCCACCCGCACCTGTTCGCCCAGTGCGATGGCGTAGCGGGTCTCGAGCATCATCACCTGGTCGCGTTCCCACACCAGCACGGCCGGGCGGCCGCTGGAAGCGCCCCAGCCCAGGTGGATCTGCACATCCTTGGGGGTATAGGTGCCGCGGTTGTCGAGCTTCCAGTTTTCTGATCGACGCAATAACGCCTGCAGGCGAGGATCGGCCCAATCCACGCGATTACCCTTCACGTGCGGCTTGTGTGCGTTCATGCGTTTGCTACATCCCATCGGGCGATACGACAGCGTCGCGGCGTTTGGCACGGCGACAACAGGACACCGCGCCATCGTCGTGGTCGGATGTCGCGTATGCCCGGTTATCGGCCGTGCGGGGGCGAACTTGAGGCTGGCCTGCCCTGCCTAGCGACGCGTCTTCAGCGGGTGATCGAGGCCGCCGGCGGTGCGCATCATCAGTTGCCGCGCAAACGAAAGATGTCCCGCCACGGGCACCACGCCGTCGCGGATCCAGCGCAGCCACGGCGGCCGTCCATGTACCACGCGCGTCAGCGCGCCGATGCGGCGCACGACGGACTTGTGCACGGCGTGGCGTAGCGAGGCATAGTCGTTCATCCGGCCCATGTCGCCGGCCAGTGCGTCGGCGGCGCAATCGGCATAGACATAGGCGTCCTCGATCCCGAGGTTCATGCCGCGCGCGCCGATCGGCGAATGGATGTGCGCGGCGTCGCCACCCAGCGCCACGCGCCCCACGCCAGCCTGCGATGCCACGCGATGGCTGACGTGGAATTGCGATTCCCACGACACCTGGCCCAGCGTGCCGTAGCGTCGCATGCTCGCCAGCGGATCATGCGTGTTGCCGATCACCCGCCACACGTCGTTGGCGAGCCGCAGCAGGAAGATGAAGCCGTCGCGCTCGAACAGGATGTGCGCGCGATTGGGATCGAACGAGGTCTGCATCGCCACGTCCCACAGCAACCAGGGTTCGGCCAGGCCGCTGCCGGGAAAATCGAGCTTCAGCGCGGCACGCGTGGCGCTGCGCGCGCCATCGGCGCCGAACAGCAGACGGCTGGTGACCTGCTCGGCGCCGCCATCGGCGTGCTGCAGGGTGGCCGTGACTTCGGTGAGGTCTTGCGACAACGCGTGGAAGGTGACGCCGCGCTCCACCGTCACGCCTTGCGCCGCCAGGGCCTTGGCCAGCAGCGCCTCGGTACGCGCCTGCGGCAGCACGGTCATGACCGATCGCGCGTGCTGTGCGGGCGGCAGGTCGAACGCGAGCACATCGTGGCCGTCCTCGTGCAAGGTGGCGCCGCGCACGGGCCATCCTTCGGCGACGATCTGGTCGGCAACACCGGTGCTCTGGAGCATCTCCAGCGTCCGGCTGTTCACCGCCAATGCCTTGGATGTCGTGGCTGCCGCGTGGGCCGTATCGATGATGCGCACGGATACACGCCGATGGGCGAGCAACAATGCTGCGGCCAGCCCCGTGGGACCGGCGCCGACGATAAGCACGTCGGGATGGGTCGATGCCATGCTCGCCTCTCCGAGCCCCTGACACCGGGAGTCTGCCGCCAACGTGCGTGGTCCCAGCGTCAAGAGAGCCCTGCGTGCGCGCATGCGGAAGCGATCAGGACAGCCCTAGCCCATTTGGCACCCCGCCCAGCACTATGGCTTGACGCGCCGGCCAGCCATACTGCGCCGCGAACCCACCGGAGGCTTTCCTATGCGTGCCCCGTTCGTCGCGTTCGTACTTTTTGTGGCGCTGCCCTGCTTCGCCGACACTCCCGCTCCCACCGACTCGCTGGCCACGCCGCCAGCCAATGCGCAGCGCTTTTCCATCGTGTCCACCGCCGGCAAGCACGGCAGCTCGGCGCGCTGGGTTACTGCCGACGGCACACATATGGGCCGCGAAAGCCTGTTGCTGCGCGGCATGGTGACCGAAGTGGACAGCAGCACGACGCTGGGCCGTGACGGCATGATTGAGCGCGTGGTGATCCGCGGCCACACGCCCAACGGCGATGCCGGCGAGACGTTTGCCGTGCAGTCGGGCACGGCCAGTTGGAAGAGTCCGGTGGACGCGGGTTCCGCGCCGTACAGCGCGCCGGCCGAATACGTCGCCTTTGGCGGTCCCTTCGACCTCAATGCCGACCTGGTCGAAAAATTGCTGGCCGCGCCAGACAAGACGCTCACGCTCCTGCCCGGCGGCAAGGCGCACGCGGAAAAACTCACCGTCGCCACGGTGGGCGATGGTGCCAACAAACAGCAAGTGACCGCGTATGCGGTGACCGGCCTCAGCAACACGCCGGTGCCGGTGTGGGTGGATAAGTCCGGGCACTTCTTCGGCTTCGTCAATGGCCTGACGTGGCTGCCGGAAGGTTATGAATCCGCGCTTCCAGTGCTGGAGAAGGCCCAGACTGCTGCGCTCGCCCAGCATGCCAAGGCCATCGTGCCCAAGCTGCTCAAGACGCCGGCCGGCCCGGTGGCTTTCACCAACGTGCGCGCCTTCGTGGACGGCACGCGTTTTGTGGACGGCCAAACGGTGCTGGTGGACAAGGGCGTGATCACCGCCGTGGGCGATGCCGCCTCGATCACCGTGCCCAAGAACACGCAGGTGATCGACGGCAAGGGCAAGACCCTGGTGCCCGGCCTGTGGGATTCGCACCAGCATGTGCCCGATGACGCCAGCGGCCCGATGCTGCTGTCGCTGGGCATCACCTCGGTGCGCGATCCGGGCAACATCAACGAGCAAACGCTCTCGCGCGCCCAGCGTCGCGCCAAGGGTGAATTGCTGGGGCCGCACGTGTATCCGTCGATGCTGATCGACGGCAAGGGCCCGAACGCGGCGCAGGTGGCCACGGTGGCGACCTCGCAGGACGAGGCGATCAAGCTGGCCGACCGCGCCAAGGCCGATGGCTTCAGCGCGATCAAGATCTATGGCACGTTCAACCCGGCCTGGGTGAAAGCGACCGCCGCCGAGGCGCACAAGCAAGGTCTGCACGTGCATGGCCACCTGCCTGCCGGCATGCGTCCGAAGGAGGCCATCGACGATGGCTACGACGAGATCACCCACATCTACTTCGTGATGATGCAGGCGATGCCCGACGAGGTGGTCAAGGCGTCCAATGGCATGGGACGTTTCGAGGGCCCGGGGCGCTATGCGCGCAACGTGGATCTGGACAAGGAGCCGATGAAGTCGCTGATCGCCACCATGGCCCAGCGCCACATCGCCTCCGATCCCACCCTGGTGATCGCCGAAAGTCTGTACGTGCCGGAGAACGGCGATCTCTCGCCTTCGTACGCACCCTACGTCGGCACGCTGCCGCCTGCCGTAGAACGCGGCTTCCGCCAGGGTGGTTTCACCGTGCCCAAGGACCTCACGCGGGCCGACTACCGTGCCAGCTTCGCCAAACTTCAGGCGCTGGTGGGCGCGATGCACAAGGCGGGCGTGCCGATTGTCGCCGGCACCGATGGCACCGGGCTGGAGCTGGTGCGCGAGCTGGAGCTCTACGTGCAGGCCGGCTTCACCAATGCCGAAGCACTCGCCAGCGCCACTGCGGTTACAGCTCATCTGGTGGGCGCCGACGCGCACACCGGCAGCATCCAGAAGGGCAAGAACGCAGACCTGGTCCTGGTCGACGGCAACCCGGCGGTGAATATCGGCGACCTGCGCCATACCGAGGTAGTGATGATGGACGGCAAGCTGATGGATGCCAACGCGCTGCGCACCGAAGGCGGCATCAGCAAGCGACCCGCCTGGGAGGAATAAGGCCTACCGGCGACCACGTCTGAGGAGCAAGCGCCATGACGCACCTGCTGATCTTCCTGCTGATTTTTGCCGGTGTGTTTGGCTGCGCGCTGCTGGGCATGTATGCGCGCACGCGCTTGCCCAATCATCACCTGGATGAGGATTCGGCCTCGTCCATCAAGCTGGCCGCCGGCCTGATCGCCACCATCGCCGCGCTGGTGCTGGGCTTGCTGATCTCGTCGGCCAAGACCTCGTATGACGCGGTCAATGGCGATCTGCAGCGCAACGCGGTGAATATCCTGCGCCTCGATCGCGCGCTGGCGCAGTACGGACCCGAGGCCCAACCGCTGCGCGAGACGCTCAAGCGCAGCTATACCAACTGGGTGGACTTGCTGGCCTCGGGTGACCGCGCGCGGATCGCGCAGCTCGACAGTCCGCAGATCCTCAGCCACGTCAGCGAATTCCAGCGCCGCGTTGGCGCACTGACCCCCACCACGCCGGCCGAGCAGCAATTGAAGGACCGCGCGCTCGATATTTCCGACGAGGTATTCGCTGCACGCTGGCTGGCGCTGATGCAGAAGAACGGCACCATCCCGATGACGCTGTTGCTGGTGCTGGCCGCATGGCTGTGCGTGATCTTTGGAACGTTCGGGCTGTTCGCCCCGCATAACCACACGGTGCTGTTCTTTTTTCTGATATGTGCCCTGTCGGCTTCCGGGGCGATCTACGTGATCCTGGAAATGGATACGCCGCTGACCGGCGTAGTCAGGGTGTCGGTGGCGCCGATGCGCGAAGCGATCAGCCAGATGGATCGGTAGCGCTCAACGCACCTCGCCCATCACCTCGACGATCCAGTCGATGAACACGCGCAGTCGCAACGGCAACTGCCGCTGCGACTGGTACAGCACGCTGATCGGGAACGATGGCGGCGGCATCGCCGGCAGCAGCTCGATCAGCGTGCCGCTGGCCAGTGCCTCGTCCACCCGATAGCGCGGAAACTGCGCGATGCCGAGCCCTGCCTCGCAGCAGGCGAGGTAAGCCTCGGTACCGCTCACCACAATCGGCGCGGGCAGCGTCACTTCGCGCATGCGCTTGCCCACCATGAATTCCAGTGGCGAGGTGCGGCGCGTGGTGGGGGATGCCCAGTCCACCGCCACGTGTCCGTTTTGCAGATCCGCCAGCGTCTGCGGCATGCCATGACGCTGCACGTAGGCGACGCTTGCCACGGTGGCCTGCGAGAGATTGGCCACGCGCCGGCCGACCATGGTCGAATCGGGCAGATCGCCGGCACGCAGCACGCAGTCCACGCCTTCGCGCACCAGATCGATAAAGCGGTCGCTGGTGCCGATATCCAGCTCGATCTTCGGATAGCGCGCAAGAAATTCCGGCAGCGCCGGAATCAACACCAGGCGCGCCAGCGAGGAGGCCAGGTCGATGCGCAATCGACCCTTGGGCACCGCGGCCGCCTCGCGAAAATCCGCCTCCACCGCATCGAGGTCCGCAAGCAGGCGTACGCAATGGTTGTAATAAACCTCGCCATCGCGGGTGGGCCGCACCTGCCGGGTGGTGCGCTGGAGCAGGTGGGCGCCCACGTGTTCTTCCAGCCGCTTGATGGTGTGGGTCAGGGTGGCGCGCGGCAGGCTGAGGTCATCGGCCGCGCGGGTAAAGCTGCCCATTTCGACGATACGGGTGAAGACCCGCATGGCTTGCAGACGATCCATGGCGATTGTTGACCATTTCGACAACAGACATGGCGATTATTGAGCATTTATCGCCAGACTGTCATGACTAACAATGCATGGCCAGCCTCCCCACCCTCCCAAGGAACGCCCCATGCATATGCGACAGCTCGGCAAGAATGGTCCCTCCGTCTCCGCCCTCGGCCTCGGCTGCATGGGCATGAGCGATTTCTACGGCAGCCAGCGCAACGACGCCGAATCGATCGCCACCATCCACCACGCACTGGAACGTGGCTTCAACTTCCTCGACACCGCCGATGTCTACGGCCCGCACACCAATGAGGTGCTGGTGGGCAAAGCGCTCAAGGATCGCCGCGAGCAGGCCTTCCTCGCCACCAAGTTCGGCATCGTGCGCGATCCCAACGACCCGGCCAAGCGCGGCATCAATGGCCGCCCCGAGTATGTACGTGCCTCCTGCGAAGCCAGCCTCAAGCGACTGGGCGTGGAATACATCGACCTCTACTACCAGCACCGCGTGGACATCGACGTGCCGATCGAGGAAACCGTGGGCGCCATGGCCGAGCTGGTGAAGGCCGGCAAGGTGCGCCATCTGGGTTTGTCCGAAGCCTCCGGCGCCACGCTGGAGCGGGCGGCCAAGGTGCATCCGATCGCGGCGCTGCAGGTGGAATTTTCGCTGTGGACGCGCGATCCGCAGGAGAACGGCATGCTCGAATCCTCGCGCAAGACCGGCACCAGCATCGTGGCGTATTCGCCGCTGGGTCGCGGTTTTCTCACCGGCGCTTTCCGCAGCCCGGAGGATTTCGAAGCTGACGACTACCGCCGCCAGAGCCCGCGTTTCCAGGGCGAGAATTTCTTCCGCAACCTGGAACTGGTGGACAAGGTGAACGCGATTGCCGCCGAGAAGGGCTGCACGCCGGCTCAGCTGGCGCTGGCCTGGGTGCTGGCACAGGGTGAGAATGTGTTCGCCATTCCCGGCACCCGCTATCGCGACCGGCTGGATGAAAACCTGGGTGCGATGGATGTGACGCTCGATGCGGCTGAACTGCGGGCGATCGATGCCGTGTTCCCGCCGGACGCCGCCGCGGGTGCGCGCTACGCCGGGCCGATGATGCAGACGGTGAATCGCTGATTTCGCAGGCTCCTGGCTGGCCTGACAAACGGCCATCCAGTTTCTGACCAAACGGGTAAGACTTCGCTTACATCGAAATCTCGAAGCCTCGGGCAATCTAACCAGGTCGCGGTTTCCACGAACCCCGGCAGCCCGGATCGGTCGCCCCCCTAGAGCCGATCCGTGAGGCCCCCGAAAGGGGGCCTTTTTTTATGGGCCACTCACGGCCACTGCGTGCTTCGCTCACCGGGCGGATCGGCTTGTTCACGCCCATAGGCAACGCTCAGTTGGATGCGGCGTGCCATGCCTCCCGTTCATCGGCATCCAGCTCCAGGGCTACCGCCCGATGTTCCGCCGCCGATTGCATCGCAGCCTCGATCACCGCCATCACCGTGATCGCCTGGCGCGCCGTGACGGGAGCGGGGCCTCGCCCGAGCACTGCGTCGCGGAAGGCCGCGTAATAGCGACTCTGGTCGCCCCGGGGCGTGGTCAGATGCGTGACCTGGCCGTCACCGTCGTACAGCAGCAGATCATCCGGATCGATGCCCCATTCAGCGTTGCCGGGACGCATGCCGGCGATCAGTTGCGCTTCCTGCACGTCGATCTTCGGCTTGACCAGGCTGCCCTGCGTGCCGTGCACGGTGAAGCGCGCACTGCCGCCCGCCACCAGCATGCCCGCGTGCAGGATCACGCGACGCTCGCCGTACTCGAGCACCACATGCGCCCAGTCGGTGACTTCACCGCCATCGCGCTGGGTGGCCAGACTGGCCCATACGCGCTCGGGCAAACCGAACAGCGACAAGGCCTGATCCACCAGATGCGGCCCCAGGTCGTACCACAGGCCGCTGCCCGCGCCCGCCTGCTCGCGCCAGCGTGCACGCACCTGCGGACGAAAGCGGTCGATATGCGATTCGAAATGCGTCACCTCGCCCAGCGTGCCCTGCGCGATCAGCTGCCGCACGCCGAGGAAGTCGCTATCCCAGCGACGATTCTGGAACACCGACAGCACGCGCCCCTGCTGCTGGGCGATGGCGGCCAGGTTGCGGGCCTGCGCCAGATCGAGCGCGAAGGGCTTGTCCACCACCACGTGCTTGCCCGCTTCCAGCGCGGCGCGCGCCAGCGGCGCATGGGTGTCGTTGGGCGAGGCGATCACCACGATGTCCACCTGGGGATCCGCAAGAACTTTTGCGATGTCGGCGATGACGTCCACCTCAGGCAAGTCCGCGCGCACCTTGTTGGCATCGCGCGATACCACCGTGCGCAGCGCCAGGCCGGGCACGCTGCGGATCAGGGGCGCATGGAAGGTCTTGCCGGCAAATCCATAGCCGATCAGCGCCACGTGCAAGGGAGTGGAGGGGTCGTTCATCGTGACTCGGGCGGTACGGGGGAGACCCATGATAGGCCACCGCCGTCGACGATCCGTCGGAAACGGCTTCGCGCCGCGCTAACGTTTTCGCGCGCACCATCCGCAGCGATTCCGCTTGTGCCGAGGATGCCGCCATGTCACTCCGTCCCGTGCTGATCGCCGCCCTGCTCGCGGCCGCTGGTGTGAGCAGCCACGTCGTCGCGCAGGATGCGCCGGCCGCCAATGCGCCGCAGGCCAAGCGCACCATCCTCGACCAGCACGAGCAAAGCGGTGTGCCGGGCACCGAGATCGTGCTTGGCACGGCCGATATTCCTCCCGGCGGCGCGGTGGGCTGGCATATGCACAACGGCGATGAATCGGGTTATGTGCTGAAAGGCAATCTCGTGCTCAAGACGCGCGGCAAACCCGATCAGGTGCTGAAGGCGGGCGATCACTTCTTCAATCCGCGCGGCGCCGTGCACAGTCTTGCGGCGGCACCGGGCAGCGACGGCGGCACAGCGCTATCGACGTGGATCATCGACAAGGGCAAGCCGCTGGCCGAGCCGGTGAAGTGACGCATTACTGCGTTCTCAAGAATACGCGCTGAGTGTGACAACCGCTGCCGCGCGTCATCGCGCCGCACAGCACTTAGGTCACCACTGACAGAAATTCCGCTGAAATTCGCTGCGGAACGAGGCGTTCGTGCGCGTGGCACTTCACGAACAAGTCACCGCCACGATGTTACTCAACCACCCCRTCTGCCCTTGTATCGATAGGGACGGGGTTATGCGCGAAGGCTTGCAACGACGGCCGTGTCATCCGGCGAAGCCCTGCAACAGCGGCGCCCATCGACATCACGCTACATACCCGCCCCCTAAGCTGCTCTTCGCCTGCTTGATGACCGCGCTGTCATCATCCGCCTTCGCGAACTGCGCACTGCAGCCCGATGGCGTCACCGTCATCTGCAATACCAACGCGCCCAATCCCTATACCAGCAGCATCAATGCGATCACGGTGGGCAGCGGCACACTCGTCATTCCGGGCAATGGCGCCAAAGTGATCGTCAATACCGGTGCAGGCATCGCCACCACCGGCGCCGCCGTGCAGGTGAACAACAACAGCTCGGTCACCAATGGCGGCAGCATCAGCACGACCTTCATCAATGCCTATGGCATATGGGCGGGTGATCCCAACAATGCATCGAGCACCACCGTCGGCTTCGGCAACACACTGGAGAACGACGGCACGATCAGGACCACGGGCAGCAATTCGGTCGGCATCTTTGCGCGCACTGCCAATCGTACGGCCGGCAATGTCCTGATCAATCGCGGCAGGATCGATACCTTCGGCTCGATTTCCGGCACCAGCCCACGGTCATCGTCCGCCGGCATTCGCTCAGACAGCGTGGTGGCCAGCACCATCCTCAACTACGGCATCGTGGCGGCCCACGGCGCGTACGCAACGATTGCCAGCGGCAACACCGTGGCAATCGCCGGCAATGGCGTGGAAATGGCGGGCCCCGGCACCTTCACCAACGAAGCCGGCGCCAGCGTGACCAGCGACAACGCTTATGGTTTCTACGGCAACGGTCCCAATGCGAACGGCATCACGGTGATCAATGCGGGCACGCTCAGCGGCAGCCGCGGTGCCATCCTGTTCGGCGCGGGACAGTCCAACAACACGGTGATGCTGGAAGCGGGTTCCACCACCACGGGCTCGATCAACGCAGGCGTGGGCGGCAGCAATAACACGCTGGTGTTCGATGGCTTTAGCTCCACCGCGTTTGCCAACGCCATTCCCAACTGGCAACTGGTGGCGCTGCGCAACAGCGCGAATGTCACGCTATCCGGTGCCAGTTATGCGCTGACCAATCTATCGCTTGACCCGGGTACGACAGCGACTTTCACCGCACCTGCGTTGACCATCGGTGGGCAGATCAATGACAACGGCACGCTCGTGTTCGCCAGCGCGAGCAATCTCAATATCACCGCGCCTATCCAGGGCAGCGGTGCGGTGACGCAGGCGGGCAACGGCACGCTGGTGCTGTCGGGTGCCGGCACATACACGGGGCCAACCACCGTCGCCAGTGGAATATTGCAAGCCGGCGGCGCCAACCTGCTCTCGCCTGCCAGCGCGTTCAACGTCAACAGTGGCGCCACGCTGGATCTGGGTAACGCCAATCAGACCATCGGCAGCCTCGCGGGCGCGGGCGCCGTGAACCTGGGTGCGGGGACACTCACCACGGGCGGTCTGGGAACATCCACGTCCTTTGGCGGCGTGATCGCCGGGGGCGGCGGGCTGGTAAAAACCGGCGCCGGCAGCATGACGCTCACCGGCGCCAACAGCTACACCGGCGGTACCACCATCAGCAGTGGCGCGTTGCAGTTGGGCGATGGCGGCAGCACAGGCAGCATCGTCGGTGACGTGACTGACAACGGCTCGCTGGTGTTCAACCGCAGCGATGTCTCGACCTACGCGGGCACGATTTCCGGCGCTGGATCGGTCACGCAACAAGGCACCGGCACTACCGTGCTCACGGCCAACCATACCTACACCGGCGGCACCACGATCAATGCGGGAACACTGCAACTGGGCGATGGCGGCAGCAGTGGCAGCATCGTTGGCGACGTGGTGGACAATGGCGCCCTCGTATTCAACCGCGGCGACGTGTCGACATACGCGGGCGTGATATCCGGCGCAGGTTCGGTGACGCAGCAAGGCGCCGGAACCACCGTGCTCACTGGCAACAGCACCTATGGCGGCGGCACCACGATCAATGCGGGTGCACTGCAACTGGGCGATGGCGGCACCAGCGGCAGCATCGTCGGCGACGTGGTGGACAACGGTGCCTTGGTGTTCAACCGCAGCGATATCTCGACCTTCGCAGGCGCGATTTCCGGTGCCGGATCGGTAACGCAGCAAGGCACTGGCACCACCGTGCTCACCGCTGGCAACACTTACGCCGGTGGCACCACGATCAGCGCAGGAACGCTGCAACTAGGCGATGGCGGCAGCAGCGGCAGCCTGGTCGGCGACGTCATCGACAACGGCGCGTTGGTGTTCAATCGCAGCGACAACACGACGTTTTCCGGCCTTATTTCCGGTAGCGGCTTGGTGACGCAGCAGGGCACCGGCACTACGGTGCTCACCGCCAACAACAGCTATACCGGCGGCACTACCATCAGTGCCGGCACCTTGCAGCTGGGCAATGGCGGCGCCAGTGGCAGCATCGTCGGCGACGTGACCAACAACGGCGCGCTCGTCTTCAATCGGAACGATGTGTCAACGTTCGCCGGTGCGATCTCCGGCAGCGGCGCGGTGATTCAGCAAGGCACGGGCACTACGGTGCTCACCGGCAACAGCAGCTATACCGGCGGCACCACGATACAAGCAGGCATGCTTCAGCTAGGCAATGGTGGCACCAGCGGAAGCATCGTCGGTGATGTCACGAACAACGGGCGACTGATCATCGATCGCTCAGACACGGCCACCATCCCTGGCGTCATTTCCGGCACCGGCAGCGTGAAGCAGCTCGGCAGCGGCACCACGATCTTCACCGGCGACAACACCTATACCGGCGGCACGGTGATCGCCAACGGAGCCTTGCAACTGGGCAACGGCGGAACGAGTGGCAGCATCGTGGGCGATGTGCAGGATGGCGGCACGCTGGTCTTCAACCGCTCGGACACGGTCACCTTCAACGGCGTCATCAGCGACTGGACGAATACCACGCCCGACCCGATTGGCAGTTTGCAGCAGAACGGCACTGGCACCACCGTGCTTACCGCACTCAATACTTACAGCGGCACGACGTCGGTGAATGCAGGCACGCTGGTGGTGGGCAACGTGCCCAACAGCACCGCAGCGATTGCGGGCGGCGGCGCGGTGCATGTGGCCGGCGGCGCCACGCTGGGCGGCTACGGCATGATCGGCAATTTCGACGGTTCGGGTGGTCCGGTGACCAACGACGGCACGATTGCCGTGGCCGATGCGCTGCCGTTGTTCCAGGGCGGCAGCAAGGGCGACTTTTCGATCAACGGCACGTTGACCAACAACAACCTGATCCAGCTGGCGGGCGCAGGCGTGGGCAACAGCTTGTTCGTCGGCAACCTGGTGGGTCAGGGCAATTCGCGTATCGCGATGAATACCGTGCTGAGCGACGACACATCCAACTCGGATTTGCTGGTCGTCAGCAAAGGCACCACCAGCGGGCATACGGTGCTCAATATCACCAACGTCGGCGGCCTGGGCGCCACCACGCCGGGTAACGGCATTCTGGTGGTGGCCGCCTCCKGGCTGGCGGTCACCACGCCCGATGCTTTCGCGCTCGGCACGTCGCTGGAGGCTGGCCCTTATCAATATGCCTTGTTCAAGGGTGCACGCGATGCGTCGTCGCCCGAATCCTGGTATCTGCGCTCGGAAGATCCCAGTCCTCCCGCCGAGGTGCTCGATGCGCTGGGCATTACGATGCCCGCGCCTGGTACGCCGACGGCGACGCGACCCTATGTGGCGTATTACCGGCCTGAGGTATCGCTGTACACCGCCCTCCCTTCGATGGCGCTCAACTACGGCAGGGCGCTGATAGGCACGTTGCACGAGCGCGTGGGCGAAGAGGAACAGCTGCGCGATCTGTCGGGCGATGGTTTCGGCGCCAGCGGCGTGTGGGCACGCGTGATCGGTCAGGACGGGCAATGGGATGCGAAGAGCGGCGGCATCTATCGCGATGGTCCTTCGTTCGACGACAACATGGTCGCGGTGCAAGCTGGTCTGGATCTTTATCGCGATGAACACGACGACGGCGCACGCGACTTTGCCGGCGTACTCTCGTCGGTCGGCCACGGCCATGGTGGCGTGACCAACTACGACGACACCTCGGCGGGCAACGACCGCTTTGATTCCTATTCCATTGGCGGCTACTGGACGCGCTTTGGCGCGAAGGACTGGTACCTCGATGGCGTCGTTCAAGGCACCTGGTACGACGCCAAGTCATCGAACGAACAGCAGAGTCTTGCCACCCACGGATTTGGCACGACGCTGTCGCTGGAGGGCGGCTACCCGTTCACCTTTGCCAGCGGCTGGTCACTCGAACCGCAGAGCCAGGTGATCTACCAGTCGCTGCATCTCAATAGTGCGAACGATAGCTCGGCGCACGTGCAGTTCCGCGACGCCGATTCACTCGCCGCACGCCTGGGCGGGCGGGCGTCGCGTACCTGGGAGTGGGACCAGACGAGCAAGCCCCGCCTGCTGTCGGGGTGGTTCTTCGCCAACCTCTGGCATGAGTTCAAGTCCGATGCGGTCACCCTGTTCTCCTCGCAGACCGGCAATATCCCGTTCCATTCGGATCTGGGCGGCAGCTGGTGGGAGTTGGGCACCGGCCTGAGCGCGCAGTTGAGCAAGAGCGCGTCGCTGTATGCCACGATCAGCTATGACAAGGGTTTCAACGACGGCGTGAAGGCTGTCAACGGAAACCTGGGCATGCGCATTAACTGGTAGGCGCCTCCGCAGTGAAGCCGTTCAGGCCAGGCCTAAGTCGGCGCTAAGCAAACCGCCACTGCGCATCACCCCTGTGAAACGGAACTGTCAAATGGCGAACCCACGCTAGTGCACTGAATCCAGCCACTACTCGGGCCGCCATGTCTTCCTCTTTCCGTCGGCGCTATCACGCGTCGCAGCTTGTCTTGCGTCCTCTTTCCAGCGCAGTCGCGCTCGCCCTGCTTGCCAGCCTGTCGCTCAGCCTGCCCGCGCGTGCCGCCGATACCGATACGACGGCAGCCAGCACACCGGCGGACGCTTCGCCGTCCAAGCCCAGCGCCAATGCCTTGAGGGCACCGAAGGAACTGGAAGAAGTGGAAGTGCAGGGCTCTTCTGCGACCTCGGCCATCACCCAGGCGCCGACCCAGGCCGACCTCAACATCACCCAGCCGCAGTCGGTGATTGGGCTGGACTGGATCAGCAACCATGTGGCGCCCACGGCCGACTACGCCACGATCGCGGCGATCGCGCCGGGCGTGACCAATGTGAGCACGGCCGGCCCCGGCTTGGGCGAATCCAAGCAGATGACGCTGCGTGGCTTCAATGACAACTCCTTCAACGTCACCTACGACGGCATTCCGTTTGGCGACACCAACGACTTCAGCCATCACACCAGCAGCTACTTCCCGGCCAAGATGATCGGCCAGGTTCTCATTGATCGCGGCCCCGGCAGCGCCAGCACGATTGGCGAGGCGACGTTCGGCGGCACCGTGGCGCTGAGCTCGAAGGACCCGACCGATTCGTTCTCGTTCATTCCCACGCAAAGCTTCGGCAGCTACGACACCTCGCTGACCCATCTGGAGCTCAACACGGGCAAGCTCGACGATCTCGGTGGCGGCAAGCTGATCGCCAGCGCGCAGTACATCAGCACTGATACCGCCAAGACCGACGGCGACACCTCGCGCAAGACGGGCTATATCAAATATGTGCAGCCGATCGGCAGCAACACTGAGATCACCTTCCTCAGCAACTACAACTACATCCGCTTCAACAACCCGAACCTCAGCTCGCTGACGTTGCAGCAGATCGACCAGTTGGGCCGCAATTTCGGCCTCAACAACGATCCCACCAGCACCAATTGCGCCTGCTACAACTTCCAGACCAAGCAGACCGACCTGGAATACCTGGGCATCCACAGCCTGCTGTCGGACACCTGGTCGGTGGACAACAAGGTCTATACCTACGCCTACGACAACACCAGCCACGAGAGCCCCTACGTGGGCACCAAGGCATCGCCGACCAACATGGGCGGCTACGTGAAGATCAACAACTACCGCGCCTGGGGCGATGTGTTCCAGCTGGTGCACGCCGACGACCACGGCCAGTTCCGCACCGGCGGCTGGTACGAGTACACCAACAACGAGCGCAGCAGCATCGCCATCGACTACGGCCGCGACGGCGCCATCGATGTGAAGCCGGGCGCGTCGACGTTTGGCACGTTCAACAGCAAGGGCGTGTACAGCGGGCCGTACAAGTACACCATGAAGGACCAGCTGCACACCGGCCAGCTTTACGCCGAGTACGAGTGGTACGCGTACGACGGCCTGAGCATCACGCCGGGCGTGAAGTACTTCAACGTGAGCCGCGACATCGAGGCGCCGATCAACCAGACCAGCAAGACGCCGCTGTACTACAGCCAGAGCTGGGACAAGACGCTGGGTTACCTCACCGCCAACTATCTGTTGCGCGATGACTGGAGCATCTACGCCACCGCAGCGCAGGGCATGCTCACGCCCAACCTCAACGAGTTCTACGTGCCCAATCCGGCGCTCGACAACACCAAGCCCGAGCAGACGATGAACTACCAGTTCGGCACGGTCTACAAGACTGAGCGCTTCAATGCCGACGCCGATGTGTACTTCATCAACTTCAAGAACTACCAGTTCTCCACCACCGTGCCCGGTACCACCGATGCGGTCTACTACCTGGCCAAGGGCGCGTACATCAAGGGTATCGAAGGCGAGCTCACCTATTACGTAGGTTCGGGCACCAGCGTGTTTGCCAACGGTTCGCTGCAGGACGCGACGTTCAAGGGCTCCAAGCTCGATATCCCCAATGTGCCGGACCGCACGGCCGCGCTGGGCGTGATGTATGAGAACGACGGCTTCTTCGCCTCGCTGTACGACAAGTATTCCGGCAGCCAGAAGGCGTACAACTCCAGCTTCAATCCGGACGTGGCCTCCTCGGTGACCTCGACCATCGGCACCGGTGGCTACTGGCAGGCGGCGATGAGCGTGGGCTACGGCCAGAACCTCACCGGTTCGTGGATCAAGAGTTACAAGGTGCGCCTGCAGGTGGACAACTTGTTTGATGYGCACAACCTGGTGATCAACTCGGTGAGCGGCAACGTGGGGTCGTACTACGTGCTGCCGGGGCGCAGCTGGTTCGCCTCCGTGTCGCTGGCGCTGTGACGGGGGAGTTCACGATGAAGTTCAAGCACACCCTCCTTGCCCTGCTGTTGATCGCACCGTCCCTGTCCGCTGCCAAGGACACGCATGCCGACGTCTACCTGAGCACCGCCCAAGTCGACGCGGTGATGTCCGCTCTGCCCCCGCCGAGCGCGCCGGGCAGCGCGGAAGACCAGGCCGATCGCGATGCCACCGATCGCGCCTTCGCCGCGCGCTCTTCCTCTGATTTCGCCCAGGCGAAGCAGGAAGAGAAATTCAACGCATTCGACTTTGCCCCGGTGATCGGCGCGGATTTTCGTGCAGACAAGCTCCCTCACGTGGCCGCGCTGTTCAAGGAAGCCGAACACGAGACCAAGGAAGCCGTCGACCTCTCCAAGAACCACTGGAAGCGCGTGCGCCCCTGTCCGCCGGCGTCGGACTGCGCGATGCATCCCGAAGCGTTGGCGAAGAAGAGCTTCGGCTATCCCAGCGGTCATGCCAGCCGCGCCACGGTGGACGCCATCCTGCTCGCGCAACTGTTTCCGCAGGATGCCGATGCGTTGATGCAGCACGCCCGCGACATCGGCTGGCGCCGCGTGGTGAAGGGCGTGCACACGCTGCAGGACATCTACGCGGGCCGCGAATTCGGCCAGGCACTCGCCACCGACATGCTCGCTTCGCCTGCCTTGCAGCACGATCTCGCGGCCGCCCGCGAGGAATTGCGTGCGGCTGGCCTGGTGCCCACCGCTTCCAAGGCCCCCTAGTACCTGTCCGCGGGCTCCGCATGGCTCGCGGGCAGGTGCGATTGCCCAGGGATGGGCAGCTTTTCCCGGGACGGTAACAAAACGGAAAGACAATCGAACGCTGACCCGGCGGGCCCCATGGCCCGCCGTTCTCGTAGCCGAGGCATGCGATGCACATCATCCTGGTGGAAGACGATCTGGAATTGGGCGCGGCGATTCAGCGCGCACTTGAACGCCTGTCGTACGCGGTGACCTGGATCACCGATGGCGCGCAGGCCATCGGGGCGATGCAGGACCAGACGGCCGACCTGGTGCTGCTCGATCTGGGCCTGCCCGGCAAGGACGGCCTGGACATCCTCACCGAGGCACGCCGCAACGACATACGCACGCCTGTGCTCATCCTCACCGCGCGCGATGCCGTGCAGGCGCGCGTGCATGGCCTCGATGCCGGTGCGGACGACTACCTCACCAAGCCATTCCATCTCGATGAACTGGGCGCGCGCATCCGTTCGCTCACGCGCCGCATGCAAGGCCTGGCCGCCAATCGCATCGAAGCCGGCGCGCTGTGCCTGGATCTGGCCACCCTGGAAGTCACCTTCCGCGGCGACAGGGTGGATCTGACCCGCCGCGAAATGTCGCTGCTGCAGACCTTGATGGAACGCAGCGGCCGCGTCGTCCGCCGCGACACGCTGGAGAGTTCGCTCTACGGCAGCGAGCGCCAGGTGACCGACGGCGCGCTCGATGTGCTCGTGCATTCGCTGCGCCGCAAGCTGAGCTTCGACACGATCCAGAACGTGCGCGCATTTGGCTACATGATTCCGCGGGACCCGCGGTGAAGCCCACCAGCCTGCGCGGTCGCCTGCGCTGGATGATCATCGCGCTGTTGCTGCTGTTCCTGTTGCCGCTGGCGTTCTACAGCTTTCGCCGCACCAGCTCCGAAATGGCCGTGCTGTCCGATGCCCGCCTGGCCGAGGCGGCGCACACCATCGCCACGCTGATCCAGCAAGCCGGCGTCCAGACCTTTGCTGGCCATGAGGGCCTGCTGGTTCCCGTGCAGAAGAAAAGCGTGCTGGCTGCGCAGGGCGAAGTAGCCACGCACGAGTCGGAAGTGGGATTCCAGGTGTTCGACCGGCAAGGCAGGCTGGTGCTGGGCACGATCAACCTGATGACCTTGCCGGCCACCCCGGATGATCGCTCGGCCTACCACGACCTGAAAAAGCAGCACCACGTGTGGCGCGTGTTCAACTACGTCGATCCGAACAGCGCTTATGTGATCCGCGTCGCCGACCGTTACGACAGTCGCGAAGACATCGTGCACACGCTGTGGCTCGATCACGGCCTGCCCTTCTTGTTCGGGCTGCCCGTGCTGGCGCTGCTGGTCGGTTGGGCGGTGGGTCGCGGACTGCGTCCACTGGCCAGCCTCACCACGGCCTTGTCCGAGCGCGAGCCCGGCAGCCGCGCACGCATCGTGTTGCCTGACGCACCGCGCGAACTTCGTCCGGTGCTCAACGCCCTCAACGAGCAGCTCGACCGCCAGGAAGACGCGCTGGAACGCGAGCGCCGCTTCAGCGCCGACGTGGCGCATGAGCTGCGCACACCGCTGGCCTCGATCCAGCTCAACCTGGAAAGCGCCATGGAGACCGTCGATCCCGACGAGATCCAGGACAGTCTCGCCGGCGCCCACGGCAGCGTCGTCACGCTAGGCCGCCGCATCGAACAGCTGCTTGCGCTGGCCAAGCTGGAGGCGGGTGCGGCATCCAGCCCGTTCGAGGCAGTGGACCTGGTCGACCTTGCCGGTGGGGTGGTCCAGGAACTCACGCCCGGCCTGCAGCGCCGTGGCGTTGAATTGGGTTTCGTGCTGCATGACAGCCGCGTGGTCGTGCAAGGCTATGCGCCCGCCCTGGTGGCCTTGCTGCGTAATCTGCTGGAGAACTCGCTGCGCTATGTACCCGCCGGCGGTCGCATCCAGCTTGCGGTAGTGCAGAACCAGCAGGAAGCCACGCTGGAAGTCATCGACAACGGGCCCGGCATCCCGCTCGAGCGACGCCATGCCGTGTTCGCCCGCTTCCATCGCGAAGCCGGCAGCCGCGGCGAAGGCTATGGCCTGGGCCTTTCCATCGTGGCCCGGGCCGCCAGCCTGCACCGCGCCACCATCGAATTGCTCGACTCGCCGTTTGGCCGCGGGTTGCGCGTGCGGGTTTCCATTCCTTTGCTGTGTCCTTGAGCAGCGCGCCAAACGCGCTGTAAGAGCCCGACTAAGCGACCACTAAGCGTGGCTTGACGAATTTCTAGCGATAAGCACAACGGCAGGCAACCGAATCGTGGGCGCCATCGGAATCGCAGGATATTTCAGTAGTCATTAAGCCCCGCAGCCCGAGCATCGACTCCAGTTCAACGGAGGTGTGCCATGAAGAAGTTCGCACTTGCTCAACGCGTAGTGCTTGGCCTGGCGGTGGCGTCCACCGCGATGGTGCCGATGGCTGCATCCGCGCGCGATGGCTGGGGGCACGACAACGGCTATCGCGGGGGCCACGATCGAGGCAACTGGAACCATGATCGAGGCGGCTGGGGCCGCGATCGCGGCGACTGGCATCACGATCGCGGATACCACGGCGGTCACGGCAATGCCGGCAACTGGATCGCGGGCGCCATTGTCGCCGCGACGGTAGCCGGCATCGTGACGCAGGCGGTGGCGCCTGCCCCGACGTACTATCAACCCGCGCCGACGTATTACCAGCAGGCGCCCGTGGTTTACCGCCAGCCTGCCACCGTGGTGTATGAGCAGCCGCAGGAAGGGCAGGTCATCTATGAGCAGCCCAGCGACGGCTACCAGCAGGGCTATCAGCAGGGCTACCAGGACGGGTATTGAGCCCTGAGCTCACGCAGCGACGTTCGAAGAGAGCCCGGCACCCGCCGGGCTCTCTTGCTTTGGCCAGGGCGAACGATACGGCCGATCAGCGCGCGTGACTCTTCTCAAGCAGATCCGCCAGCACGTCGGCGATATCGTGCTGCCGAAACGGCTTGGACAGGCGCGGCAGCTCGGCGACGGTGTCGTCGTTGAGCGACGCGAAGCCGGTAATCATCAACACTGGCAGCGCCGGTCGCAGTTGCACGGCTTCGCTCGCCAGCTGCGTGCCGGACATGCCGGGCATCGCATAATCGGTCACCAGCACGGCCACATCGAGGCCTGCACGCAACAGCGCCAGTGCCTCATGGCCGGACGACGCCTGCCGCACCACGTAGCCTGCATCGCTCAGCATGTCGGCCGTGCCGGAACGCACCAGTTCCTCGTCATCGACGAGCAGGACGTGCGCACCCTGTCCGCGGCGCAGCAGCGATGTCACCGCGGGTGGCGCCGCCTGCTCGTCCACGCCCTGGGTGGATGCGGGCAGCCACAAGGTGGCTGTGGTTCCGCGTCCCGGCGTGCTGGCGAGCGCGAAGTCGCCACCCGATTGGGCGGCCAGGCCATGCACCATCGACAGGCCAAGGCCGGTGCCCTGCCCCTTCGCCTTGGTGGTGAAGAACGGCTCGACGGCGCGCTTGAGCGTGTCCTCATCCATGCCTGCGCCCGTATCGGACACTGAGACGCGGATATAGCGCCCCTCGGCGAGCTTCGCGTGCTGCACGACGTGGTCCAGGTCGACGCTGACGGTGAGCGCGCCACCATCGACCATGGCATCGCGCGCATTCACAGCAAGATTCAACAGCGCCAGCTCGAACTGGTTGGGATCCATGATGGCCAACGGCAGCCCGGCCACGCATTCGATCTTCAACAGCACCTGCGGCCCCAGCGAACGGACCAGCAGATCCTCCATGCCGTTCACCAGCTGGCGCAGATTGACCGGTCGCGCCTGCAGATGTTGTCGACGCGCAAACGCCAGCAGGCGCTGCACCAGGGTGCGCGCGCGCTCGGCGGCCTGCAGCCCCGCGCCGGTGAGGCGGCGGGTGCGTTCGTCGTCCTCATGGATGTGCGCCACCATGTCCAACGCACCCACGATGGGCGTGAGCAGATTGTTGAAGTCGTGCGCCACGCCGCCGGTGAGCTGGCCGATGGTTTCCAGTTTCTGCATCTCGTGCACATGCGCCAGCGCCGCTTCGCGTTGGGCCACCGCCTGCGCCACGCGCTCGGCGAGTTCGCGATTGAGCAGCAGCAGTTCGTCTTCGGCACGCTTGCGGGCGCTGACGTCCTTGAACAGCACGGCCACCTGGCGGCGCTCGGGCGGCTCGATGCGGAAGGCGGCGAGTTCGAGGTAGCGGCCGGTCGCCTCCAGCTCGCGCTCGAAGCGCACGGCTTCGCCAGTGAGCAGCACACGGCGATAGATCTCCACCCATGCCCCGGCCTCATCGGGCACCATGTCGCGCACCTTTTTGCCGACGATGTTGGGAATGCCCGTGTTCACGCTGTATGCGGGGTTGGCCTCAATGTGCACGTAGTCGCTCAACGGTCCATGTGGTCCGTCCAGGAACTCGATGACGCAGAAGCCTTCGTCGATCTCGTTGAACAGTGTCTGGTACTTCGCTTCGCTCAGCGCGAGTTTCTGTTCCGCGCGACGGCGCTCTTCCAGATCGATGAGCACGCCAGGAAACGAAGCGGCCTTGCCGTCGCCACCCTGGTCGACGCGACCATTGGCTTCGACCCAGTAGTAGTTGCCGTCGGCACGGCGCACGCGATATTGGTGCGCATACGGACCGCCGTGCTCGATCGCCTCGGCAATCGCCCGTTCCAGGCGCGGCCGGTCGTCGGGATGGACGGTGGCGAGGACCTGCGCAAGGCTCAGCCCGACGCGCCCCAGTGCAGGATCAAGTCCAAAACTGACCGCGAACTTTTCGTCGACGGTGAGGCGATCATGCGGCAGATCCCACATCCAGGTGCCGATGATCGCGCCAGCCGACAGCGCCAACTGCACGCGGTCGGCATCCTGTCGCTGGCGGGCTTCGGACTCGCGCAACAAGGTCTCGGCGCGTGCGCGTTCGGAGGCCGACCAGGTGCGCTCTGCAACCGAGCGCGCAAACTGCGCATCGTCATCATTCCAGTGGCGCGAAGCCGGATAGGTGACGTGAAAGGCGCCCACGGCGATGTGGTTGCGCGATACGGGAATGTCGAGCCGACAAGGATCGGCCGCCATGTCATCGCCACCCAAGTCTGCGTAACTGACGGCTTCCACCGGCAATTCGCGTTGCAGCAATTCAACTGCCACGGCTTTGGCGCCGTCCGCATCGGCGATCTGGCGCAAGGAGTCTTCCAGCTGCAGCAAGGATGCCTGCCGCCGCGCGCTCACTACCCGGCCGGTGGTCTCCGAGACGATGCACAACACGCCGCCGACCGAGCCGTCCGCTTCGGGCACCGCGGAATAGGAGACATCGAAGTACACCGTTTCACCGTAACCGTGGCGTTCGATATAGAACGGGCGATCGTTCGCCGTGAAGGTACGGCCGGTCGTGCGCACGCCTGTCAGCAAAGGCTCGAGATCGTCCCAAAGCTCCGCCCAGTTTTCCGCACCTGGGCGACCCAATGCGCGCGGGTGCTTGTCGCCGATAGTGGGCGCATACGCATCGTTGTAGAGCGCGACGAACTGCGGCCCCCAGAACAACACGATCTGCGCCTGCGCTGCCAGCAGCATGCCGACCGTGGTGCGCAGGCTCGGGGACCAGGTGTTGGACAAACCCAGCGGCGATTGCGACCAGTCAAGATCCCGCATGGCGGCCCCCAAGCTGCCTGGGCTTGAGGGAGCAAATTCCATCTGCGTGCTGCCGACAACGGGTTCGGGCATAGGACACTTCACTCGGGCCTGTAGTAGAAGAACTGGCGTGCCGCGGCGGGCTTGGAACTTAGTGAAGCCCCATGGCCGCCACCGAGCTCAGGGTTTGCCCAGTCTCATATCGCGTGGAGCGTGTAGGCGCTGACAAAAAAGCCCATTGCTCTACGCAACACCTGCCGCTCACGGCAGGCTGATGATGGCCTTGAGGCCACCCCCTTCCCGGTTGCACAACCGCAGCTGACCGCCGATCGAAGCGATGAGCTGTGCGGCAATGGCCAACCCCAGCCCCGCGCCGCCGGTGTCACGATTGCGTGACGATTCCAGGCGATAGAACGGCTGCAGCACCTGCTCCAATTCGTGCTCGGGAATGCCGGGGCCGTGATCGGCAATGATGACGCTGAATCCACCCGATCCGTCGTCCTGCACCGCGACCTCCGCCGCACCGCCGTACTTGATCGCGTTATCGATCAGGTTGGCCAGCACGCGACGCAAGGCCTGCGGGCGAACGGTGGCGGTGGCAGCCACCTGACCGGTCATCGATACCGGCCGCCCCACATCCTGATAGTCGAACACCAGACTCTCGACGAAGGCGCCCAGGTCCATTCGTACCGGTGTTTCCGAGCCGCCGTGCGCACTGCGCGCATAGGCCACGCCTTCGCGCACCAGATGCTCGAGCTCCTTCAGATCCTCGACAATGCGCTGCTGTTCTGGCGACTCGTCCAACGCTTCCACGCGCAAACGCATGCGGGTGATCGGCGTCTGCAGGTCGTGCGAGATGGCAGCGAGGATGTGCAGGCGCTCTTGCAGATGGCGCGCAATGCGGTCCTGCATGGTGTTGAACGCCTTGGCCGCACGCGCCACTTCGACCGGTCCTTCCTGCGACATGCGCGGGCCGTCAGCGGTGGGCGTCATGGCATCGGCGGCGGCCGCAAGCGTGCTCAGCGGACGCGTGGCAAACCGTACCGCCAGCCACGTGCAGATCAACAGCAGGATCACCTGCAGGATGAAAACGAACGGCAGCCAGCTGGCGACCGGCTTCATGTAAGGCGTGATTTGCAGCGTCAGCGGCGAGCCGTCGTGCAGGGTGAAGTGGACCTGATACCGTTCAGGCGCCGTCGAAATGGTATTGCCGTATACGCGGAAGTCGGGCCCGACCTCCTTGGCGATCATGCTGGTCACGTACGCGGAGCGCTGGTTGGAGAGATGATTGCCGGGCTCGCCTGGACCGAGGATGTAGAAGTAGTTGTCGCGCTCCAGGCGGTTGAGCCAGCGCGGGCGCTCCGCCGCCGGCAGCCGGTCGATCACCGCCACCGAGGTGCCCACGTCGTGTTCCAACGTGTTGAACATCACCGCGGTCGCGCTCTGCATCCGCTCCATATAGAGCAGCGCGAACGACAGGCCCTGCGCCAGCATCAAGCCCGCGAAGATGATCAGGTAGAGCCGCGACGCCATGCTGCGCGGCAGCCAGCGACGCGGCTCGATAACGGTTGCGGCGTTCATGGTTCCTGACCGTTGAGGATCACCGGCATCGAGAACACATAGCCCTCGCTGCGCACGGTCTTGATATAGGTCTGGTCGCGGGCGCCGTCCTGCAGACGTTGGCGCAGGCGGCTCACCAGCAGATCGATCGAACGATCGAACAGCTCCGCGTCCCTGCCCTGGGTGAGGTTGAGCAGCTGGTCGCGCGACAACACGCGTTGCGGATGATCGAGAAACACGCGCAGCAGGCGAAATTCCGCGCCGCTCAGCGACACCACCGTGCCGTCCTCATCAAGCAGATGGCGCGCCGTGGTATCCAGGCGCCAACGTCCGAACGCAATGCTGTCGCTGCTCTCGGTCACGCGCAGGTTGGGTGGCAGCATGCGCGTGCGGCGTATCACCGCCTTGATGCGCGCCAGTAGCTCACGCGGCGAGAATGGCTTGGTGACGTAATCGTCCGCACCCATTTCCAGACCGATGATGCGATCGGTCTCGTCGTCACGCGCCGTGAGCAGCACCACCGGCACATGCTTGTGCTTGCCGCCGCGCAGGGTGCGGCACAGCACCAGGCCATCGTCGCCGGGCATCATGATGTCGAGCACGACCAGGTCGAACGCCGAGGTATCCAGCTGCGCGAACATCTCGCGGCCGTCGGCGGCGCCGGTGGCGCGCAAGCCGTTCTTGCGCAGGTAATCCACGATGCCGGTGCGGATGCCGTGGTCGTCATCGACGACCAGGACCTGGTCGATGTGTTCCATGCTGTCTCCCATGATCTGATGCCGTATCGCCTGCCTTACGCCTTGCCGAGCAGCTGGCGGATACGTTCCTCGGTACGATCGTAGTCGCCTTCGCCCACGTGGCGATAGACCACGTGGCCCTCGCGGTCGATCAGATAGATCGCCGGCCAGTAGCGATTGCCCCAGGCGTTCCAGATCCGGTAGTCGTTGTCCATCGCCACCGGATATTTGATGTCGAGCGCGCCGATGGCGTCCTTGAGTGCGTGGGCATCGCGCTCCTCGTCGTACTCGGGGGTATGCACGCCGACCACCACCAGGCCGTCAACCGCGTAACGGTCGTAGAGCGCCTTGGTATGCGGCAGCACATGCACGCAGTTGATGCATTCACGCGTCCAGAACTCCACCAGCACCACCTTGCCGCGCAGCGACTGCATGGTCAGCGGCGGCGAGTTGAACCATTGATTGGCGCCGGCAAAATCGGGGGCCACCGCCTGGGTGGTGGGGGTCTGTGCATTGGCGATGCTCGACGCACCGGGCCAGGCGGCGACCAGGGCTGCGCCGAAAGCCGCGGCAGCAAGGGCATAACGCAGAAGTTTCATGGATGGGGTTCTCCTCAGGACATCAGGGACGGCGCACGCGCCAGGGTGATGTGTATGAGAACAGCCCGGTTTGTATCGGGGATGTCGTGCGCACCGGCTTTTTGTATCGCTTTGTATCTGCCCTGCCAGCCCGCATGGGGCCTGCCGGGCGCCGGTTTGTATCCGAATGTATCGGCGGGGCGCCGTTACACATTTCGATGCTGTTCGACCAGGAGCGCGACACATCGCGGATACGCGGCGACGGTTTCATGGCCACACCGGCTGATCGACAGCCAAGCCAACCAAACCAAGCCAAGGAAAACCTCCCATGTCAGACCGCACCGTTCTCTACACCGGCAAGACCACCACCACCGGCGGCCGCGATGGCCAGTCGCACAGCAGCGACGGCCAGCTCGACATCAAGTTGTCGCCCCCGGGTTCCGGCAAGGCCGGCACGAATCCGGAGCAGCTGTTTGGCACAGGCTGGTCGGCCTGCTTCATCGGCGCCATGGGTCTTGCCGCTCGCGCCAACAAGATCGCCCTGCCGGCAGACACCCGCGTGTCCACTGAAGTGGACCTGGTGCAGGGCAGCGACGGTTATGCGCTGCAGGCGCGTCTCAACGTGTCCCTGCCGGGCGTCGACCGCGACGTCACGCAGCAGCTGATCGACGCCGCCCACCAGACCTGCCCGTACTCCAAGGCGACGCGCGGAAACATCGACGTCGTGATCACGCTCGTCTGAGCCATCCCAGCCATCGAACCCAAGGAAATCCTCCGATGAATCGCACACGTGCCACGCTCGCCGCCACCTTCGCCCTCAGCCTCGCCGCATTCGCCGCGAGCGGCCACGCCGAAGACGCCAAGAAGCCGATGGAAAAGTGCTACGGCGTCGCCCTTGCCGGCAAGAACGATTGCGCAGCCGGTCCCGGCACCAGCTGCGCCGGCACCTCCAAGGCGGACTTTCAGGGCAATGCCTGGGTACTGGTCGACAAAGGCACCTGCACCACCATCAAGACGCCCAAAGGGCATGGCACGCTCGAGGCCAAGTCGTGATCAGTACGCAGATCGTCGCGCAGTCGCCGAGGACGCTGACCGCCCGACGCCACTCGTCTCTGCTGCCCGACGCACTGCTCTTGCTGGTGGCGCGTCTGGGCATTGCGGCGGTGTTCTTCCAGTCGGGACGCACGAAGGTCGAAGGTTTCCTCTCGATCAAGCCCTCGACGTACGACTTGTTCGCATCGGAATACCGCCTGCCGCTGATTCCATCCGACTGGGCCGCCCGCCTGGCGACGGGTGCGGAACATCTGTTCCCGCTGCTGCTGGTGCTGGGTTTGTCCACGCGGATCTCCGCACTGGCGCTGCTGGGCATGACCACGGTGATCGAGATTTTCGTATACCCGGACGCATGGCCGACGCATCTGAGCTGGGCGGCGCTGCTGCTGCCGCTGGCCGTGCGCGGTGGTGGCACGTGGTCGCTCGACCAGCTCTTGCGCCAGCGCCGCACGCCGCACTGAACACGACGACCTCAACCACGACTTTTCATCCCTGATTACCGAAAGGACACACCCATGCGTACCCTGCTGAGCCTCACCATCGCCTTGATGGCATCGATGGGCCCTGCCCTCGCCGACGAGGCGCCCAAAGCCGCACCCACGCCGACCTCCGTCCCCGTTGGCGTCAAGAACATCGTGATCGTGCCCGGCGCCTTCGTCGACGGCTCCGGCTGGCGCGTCGTGCACGACATCCTGATCCACAAGGGCTACCACGTCACCGTCGAGCAGCCGCGCATCGAAACGCTGGCCGACGATATCGACCTGACCCGCGAGCTGATCCGCCAACAGGACGGTCCCGTTGTTCTGGTCGGCCACAGCTATGGCGGCGCCGTCATCACCATGGCCGGCAATCGCGACAAGGTGAAGGCCCTGGTCTATGTGGCCGGCGTGCAGCCGAGCGAAGGCGAGAGCCTGAGCCAGTTGGTCGGCTCGATGCCGTCGCCGAGCAACGACATCGTCGCCACTCGGGATGGCCACCTGTATGTGGAGCCGTCGAAATTCGCTGCCGATTTCGCCGCCGACCTCACCCCAAACCGCACCAACTTCTTCGCCGTGTCGCAGGCACAGGCCACCTCAGCCGCGTTCAACGCCACGGTGTCTGCGGCCGCGTGGCACAGCAAGCCCAGCTGGGCCGTGCTCACCACCGAAGACCATGCACTCAGCCCCGACCTGCAGCGCTGGATGTACCAGCGTGCCGGCTCCAAGGTCACCGAAATCAAGGCCAGCCACCTCGTCTACATCTCGCAGCCCGAAGCGGTGGCGAAGGTGATCGAGGAAGCCGCCACCAGTGTGCATTGAGCACATCCCGTCCCGTCCCATCGAACTTCATCCATCAAGGAATCTGAGCATGACTACCGCCTCCATCAAGCGCACCAGCTTCGCCTCCGCCGCCGCGCTCGTCGCCCTCGCCGTCGCCTCGATCGCCTCGCCCGTGCGTGCGGCCGATCAGTCCGGCGCCAAAGAAGAGCCCGTGCGTTGCTACGGCGTCAACACCTGCAAGGGCACCAGCCTGTGCGCCACCGCCAAGAACGATTGCAAGGGCCTCAACACCTGCAAGGGCCAGGGCGTCGTTGTGAAGACCAAGAGCGCCTGCGTCGCCGAAGGCGGCACGCTTACCGAACCGAAGTAAGTCGCTTGCGGGGCTCTGCATGGTGCAAGCCCCGCTTTCTCCTCTTAAGGACCCTGCCATGTTCATGCCACCTCCAAGCTTTGCTGGTTTCGGCCTCGGCCTGCGCAAGGAGCATTACCGCGACTTTCTCGAGACCAAGGTGCCGGTCGATTTCGTCGAGGTGATCTCCGAGAACTTCATGGTGGATGGCGGCCAGCCGCGTCACATCCTGCGCCAGGTGCGCGAGCGTCATCCGGTGGCCTTGCATGGTGTGTCGATGTCGATTGGTTCGGCCGACGGTCTCGACCATGATTACCTGCGCCGACTGCGTGCGCTCGTCGACGAGATCCAGCCACTGTTCGTGTCCGATCACCTGAGCTGGTCACGCGTGGCGGGCTTCAACTCCCACGACCTGCTGCCGCTTCCGTATACCAACGAAGCGCTCGATCTGGTCTGCCGACATATCGACATGGCTCAGGAGGCACTGGGGTGCTCGATGCTGTTCGAGAACCCCTCCAGTTACGTGGCCTTTGCCGAGAGCGACATGACCGAGTGGGAGTTCCTTGCGGCGATGTCGCGTCGCACCGGCTGCGGGCTGCTGCTGGACGTGAACAATGTCTATGTGAGCTCGCGCAACCACGGCCTTGATCCGTACGCCTTCCTGCGCGGCCTGCCTGCCGAGCGCGTGCGCCAGATCCATCTGGCAGGCCACACCGAAGTCACTGATCTGCTGATCGACACGCACGACCAACCCGTATGCGACGACGTGTGGTCGCTCTATGCCGAGGCCATGTCGCTGCTCGGACCAGTCGCCAGCATGATCGAGCGCGACGATGCCATTCCGCCCCTGGCCGAACTGCTGGACGAACTGGCGATCGCACGTTGCATCAGCGAGCGCGCCCGGGACCTGCGGGAGGCCGCATGACGCTCGCAGAGCTGCAGCGCGATTTTCGCGACTGGCTGACCCGGGCTTCGCCCGACGCCGCGCGGCGCGTCGATCCCCGCGCGGGGATGGGCATGACGGTCTACCAGAACAATTACCGCGCCCAGCTGGTGAGCGTGCTGGAAGCGAGCTATCCGCTGCTGCACGCCTGGCTGGGTTCGACGCTGTTTCTTGAAGCGGCCATCCGCCATATCGACAGCCGACCGCCGCATGGCTGGACGCTCGATGCGTATGGCGCTGATTTCGACGACACGCTGCGCGGCATGCTGCCGGACAATCCCGACGTGCACGAGCTCGCGTGGATCGAATGGTCCTTGTCCGAGTCCTTCGTGGCGCCGGATGCAACGCCGCTGTGCAGCGATCAGCTGGCCGACGTCGATTGGGATACGGCACGCCTCCAACTCGCGCCGAGCCTGCGCCAGCGATCGGTGACGACGAATGCGCCGGACCTGTGGTCTACGTTGCAACAGGCCGCCGAAGTACCGGAAAGCGAAATGCTCGCGGTGCCTGGCGGAGTTGTGACGTGGCGGCAGGGTTATACCTGCCAGCTGAAGCAGATCGACGCGGTGGAACACGACGCCCTGCTCTTGCTGCGCGACGATCCACGTTTCAGCGCGCTCTGCGATGCCCTGGTGGCGCGCCTCGGCGAAGACGCAGGCATCGCCCGGGCCGGCGAACTGCTGGCCAGCTGGATCGCGGCGGGCATCGTCACCGGCGTCAGCTGAAAAGCGGACGGCGGCAGCGCGAGCCATAGTGGCGCACGACAGTCGGTTTCTGGCATATCTTAGGGCGCGCGCCATTGCCGGCGCGGATAAGCTGATCGTGGTTCTTCCTCCAAGGAGCTGCCCGATGCCCGCCGTATTTCGTCACTTCGCGATCAACGCCGACGATGTGGGACGCGCCAGGGGTTTCTACGAGCGCGTGTTTGGCTGGTCGTTCACGCCCTGGGGGCCGCCCGGCTTCTACCAGATCAAAAACGCCGGACAAGGACTGCTCGGCGCACTGCAGGAACGGCGCGACATCGTTCCCGGCGTACGCATGGCGGGCTACGAAGCGAGTTTCGGCGTGGCGGATCTGAAGGCCACCATCGCCGCCATCGAAGCCAGCGGCGGCAAGATCCTGATGCAGCCCTACCGCATCGACGGCGTCGGCGAGCTGATCTATTTCGAAGACACGGAAGGCAACTTTGTCGGCGCGATGCAATACGAGCCGGGCGTGTTCGATTGAATGACGAGGGCGAGAACCAGGACGTCCGCACGCTCGCGCTGAGCTTTCACGCGGGCACGTTGCTGGCCGAGCACCAGCATCGCTGGGGCCAGCTGGTGTTCGCAGCCTCTGGCGTCATGCAGGTCATCACCGATACGGCGGCGTGGTTTATCCCCGGCACGCGGGCCATCTGGCTGCCAGCCGGCATCAGGCACAGCATCAGGATGCAGGGTGAAGTCAGCCTGCGCACGCTCTACATCCGTCCCTCGCGCGCGACGCCCTTGCCAGGCCAGCCCGCCGTGCTTGAAGTCGTGCCGCTGCTGCGCGAGTTGATCCTGCATGTCGTTGGGATCGGCATGCTCACGCCGGAGCAGCCGCAACACGATCGCCTGGCGGGCCTGCTGGTTGACCTGCTGTGCCAGGCGCGTAGCGAAGACCTGATGTTGCCCCTGCCGCAGAGCAGACGCGCAGCGAAGTTGGCAGAGATACTTCTTTGTGCGCCTGGCGATGAGCGCGACCTGCCAGCGCTGTCCAACGAGGCAGGCGCCAGCTTGCGCACCCTGCAACGACTGTTTCCACAGGAGACCGGACTGACCATCGAAGCCTGGCGACAAAAGGCTCGCATGATCCACGCCGTCACGATGCTCTCCACCGGCGCCAGCGTGGCGCAAACCGCGCTCGATTGCGGCTATCTCAGCCTCGCTGCATTCAGCAGCGCGTTCCGCAGGCAGTTTGGCGCATCACCGGGGCGTTATCGATTGCGGCAACGTCGGTGATGCGCCATGGACAGCCCTGAGGCGACTGAAGCTGGATCGACTAGTGGCTCATCAAGATGTCGGCGATCACGCCGGAGGTAACTGCTACCAACAGGAATTCGCCATTGTCGCTACGAACCCAGTGGTAGCCGCGTGGCGGCTCGCGCAGATGCTCCGAGCGCCAGTCCGAAACCACGTAGCGGTCGTCGCGATACTCGCGCGGAACGGCGCCGCCCTTCTTGTACCAGCCTTCTTTCGCACCACGGTCATGCATCACGGCATTTTCCTGATGATGCTCATCGCCGGGGGGATGCTCGTGCTCCTGGGCCATCACTGCGTTGGAGAGGAGAAGCGCGGCGGCCATCGCTGCGGCTAGTGTCGTTTTCATGAGTTGCGTCCTTATTCAATGTCACATTTTCTTGCGAATCGAAGTGTCTTGCGCCAACGGCAGAGTCGCCGCGCAACACACTTACTTTCATCAAGTCACGAACGTGTGACATTGGTGTAGCGCCTACCGCTGCCATTCATCGGCGAGACCGGCCTGATGCATCCTGCAGTTGGGATGCTCGCGAACCCACGAGGACGCACAGGGTCCGTTTGGATCATCAGTCAATGCGCACTTCTCCGCGTGATGACCACGCCCAGGCAGCACAACGGATGCACGACCGCGCAGGTGGCCGGCCCGCTCGCGACGTCATCACGCAGACGGCGTCGCTTCATCGGCGTCGTGCGCAAGCGGCGCCAGGAAATCCGCCACCGGCTCAAGCACGAGTTCCGGCAGGCTTTCAGCAATGCAATCCCGCAGTCGCTGCCACGCTTGCGGATCGACCGACGCGCGCGCCAACCCTTCGGCCTTGGCTTCCGCCGATGGCCATTGCGTATAGCTGTACCAAAGTCGATCCGGTCCCCGGTGCAGGCGCGAACCCAGCGAGCCACGTTCGCTACGCAGCAACTGGGTGATCCTCGACCAGGCTTCGACGAAGGTCGCTTCGGAGCCGGGATGCAAGCGCCAGCGGTAGATGGCGCAAAACGGAGGTGCGGCACTGCTCATGGCGTTCCTTTCGGCAACCGGGGTTGGGATGGTCAACGAGCCGAGGCAAACGTTCCGATGGACGGGCCGGGCCTGCGCACCTGACGTTACCGCGCCCCTTGCCGCGCTGACAAACCCCCAATGAGCTCCAAACCCAACGTCAAGCGGCCGAGCCCCGCCTCCGGCGCTTTGTGTCATGATTTCCCGGTGGCAGGAGTAACGTGACTGCAGGACGCAACGGACGTTCCAACCGTCATGAACTCCGTCGGGACCAGGTCGGCAGATCTGCGTTCCGGCAAGGGAGCCGAGCGTGCTGCTGCGGATCAACCTGATACTGCTCGTCGCCTTCGCGCTCGGCATGATCGCGATCTCCCTGGTGGTGACCTCCACCCTGCAGCAAAACGCGACGCGCGAAGTGCTGGCGCAGGCCGGCCTGATGATGGACAGCGCGGCGGCGATCCGCTACTACACCGAAACCGAGATCGTCCCACTGCTGGACGACAAGATGGCCAGCGCGTTTCGCCCGCAGAGCGTGCCGTTCTATGCGGCGACGCAGAACTTCCTCACGCTGCACAAAACACACCCCGACTACGCCTATAAGGAAGCCACGCTCAATCCGACCAATCCACGCGATCGCGCGACGGACTGGGAGGCCGACATCGTGCAGCGCTTCCGCAACGACAGCAGCGCCCGGGAGATGAGCGGGACACGCGATACCCCGATGGGGCGGACGCTTTACCTGGCGCGCCCGATCCGTGTCGATGCCGGCTGCCTGGGTTGCCACAGCCTGCCCTCGGCAGCGCCCGCAACCATGCTCGCGCGCTACGGCAGCGACAACGGCTTTGGCTGGCAAGCGAACGAAGTGGTCGGCGCGCAGATCGTCTCGGTGCCATTCGCCAGCGCCGAAGCCAGCGCCGGGCGCGTTCGTCGCGACGTGCTCAGTGCCATCGCCGCGATGCTGGTCATCGTGCTCATGGTCGTCAATGCGTCGCTCTACGTGCTGGTGATCCGCCCGGTGCGGCGCATCGCGCGAATAGCCGACCAGGTGAGCCTGGGCGATGACTCAGCTCCCGATTTTCCGAGCGGCGGCGGTTCTGAAGTGGCCGCGTTGTCGGCGGCCTTCAACCGCATGCGCAAGAGCCTGGACAAGGCAATGAAACTGCTGGGCCGCTGACCATGGCACACGACGTGTTCGTCAGCTATTCGCAGCCGGATCGACAAGTGGCGTTCGCGCTGGTGCAGCGCCTGGAGGCGCGCGGCATGCGCGTATGGATCGCACCGCGCGACATCTCCCCAGCAGCAGACTGGGCCGCCGAAATCATCGATGCGATCACCAGTGCACGACTGATGTTGCTGATCTTCTCCGCCAGCAGCAACGATTCGGGTCAGGTGCGGCGCGAGGTCGAGCGGGCCGTGCACAAGCAATTGCCGATCCTTCCGTTTCGGCTGGAGAACGTACTGCCATCCAAGAGCCTGGAGTACTTCCTCAGCACCCAGCACTGGATGGATGCCTTCCCGCCACCGCTAGAGCCGCATATCGATCGTCTATGCGATTACCTCGACAACGCGCTCGGCAGAGTCGACACCATCGACTCCATCACCGAACAGCAGCCAGGTCGGAACACTGCGCATACGGGCACCACGCATCCAACCGCCAGCGTCGACGCGGCGCATCTGCGCCTGCTTGAAATGGAACTGGCCAGGCACATCGGCCCCGTGGCCGGACATCTGGTACGTCGGGCCACGCTGGGCGGCTGCGATCTGGAGACGCTCGCCCGACGCCTCGCACCAGAGATCGATGGCGAGGTCGAACGTCGGCGCTTTCTTGAAGCGTGCTGGCGAATTGGCAAGGGACACTAGAAGGCGCGTCGATCGTGCATGGGTGCCCTCCATGCCGATTCGCCCTCACGAAACAGCACTCATCACCGAAGACAGTACGTGCCATCCGCTCGCGTCATGCGCCATCACCGCCGTATACCAGCCGGCGCAAAGGGGACCGCAGTAGTAGCTATAGGCCACGTCGTAATTGCCATCCTGACGACGAACCGGAAGGCCGACGGCAAAGCGTATGGCCATGGAACCGTTCGCCGCCCCCTGTGTCCAGGTGCTTCCCGGAAAGGCTTCGATATGGTCCTTCCGGAGGTCGGCGAGGTTTTCTGGTGGCAGGTCCACTTGCCCTCCGGTGTCCGGGGAGGGAATGCTCACGAAATAACGCGTCTTCGGCGCAGCAGTGTTCCTGGGACGATCCGCATTCACCTGATATCGCAGGATGACTTCCGCCAACTGCTTCAAGTCAGGCGCGGGATGTTTCCTGGCCAGCGCCAATGCATCCGTCTTCTGACGGATGCTGGCCACCAGTGAATGGAGATCTTCCTTGGCAACGCAATCCGTCGCGGGCGGCGCTTCAAGGCATGCAAGAGCGGTGGACTCGTTGACTCGCGCCACGAAGTGCTTCGTGGTCTGGGAATCGAGCGACGCGTCGATCTGGATCACCCACTCGCGAGCCGCCGGGTCAAAATTAATGCCCGGCACGGCAAAGTCATGGCTACCCGTCACGCGGCCCGCCAGCATCACCGCGATGTTGCTGGCGGCCTGGCCATCGATCAGCGGTTCGGGCTTTGCGTCGGCCGCCAGCACCAACGGGCTCGCCAGCCATCCGATCAAGAAGCCGACGAATATCCCTAAGCGATCATGCAACGTCATGATCCATCCTCCCATGGTGACAACCGCCCGGCTTCGGCATGGCCTCGGGGTCCACTCGAGACAAAACGAAGCTCTCGACGTCAGGAAACGGAAATTGAGCGCTGGATGCGATCGCTATCTCCAAGTGCTCTTCGGTCTGAGGGTCTTCAAACTCCAACTGATCCACCGTCACCGTACGCATGGCATTCCTTAACGCTCAAATGGGCATGAACTTTCTTCCCGACCTAGACCACGTCTCGCTCGCATTCTTGGCTCTGTGGAAATGTCCGTTTCGGGTCGGAAGCGGACATTAGCCCAGTGGCACGAGGGATGTGTCATCCCCATCCGAGCAGTCAAATTGCATCTCAAAGCTCGGCCCGCGCTTGGTCGGTTCCCAGCCAGCGGCCATCGCCCCTCGAATCGCCTTTGCAACAAGTCCTGGGGTAACCACGCCTGAGGGAACGCCAAGGTAGTTATCAGACCTAGGGGCTGACAGCGTCACATGCAACGTGCTCCCACCACCATCAGTTAGCTCAGCTGCAAAGCTTAGCCCTGTCCAGGCATTTGACTGGCTATAGGTCCCTTTACGGCGGACGAGCCATTTGTAGTTGAACTCGTCAACGATGATGTTGCGCGAACCTGCTGACGATATAGCCATACCCCACCTCACGTCGGTCCAATGCTGCTACAGCGACCACGTCCGCTACGGTCCGGAATCAGACATTAGCAGTAACAATCTCGCCCACGCTCTTAATATCCTTCTGCGGTAATGCTCAATAGTTGTCCGCCCACGGCTCTATCGTGGTCAAACCTGATCCTCACCGAGCTTCCGCGCAGACCTGTCCCGTAGGGAACCTCTATATCGATGCGGCGAAGTTGATAGATATGCTTGGCTTGGAAGGCGGACGAGTGGACTGCGGCCGGTTTCACAGACACCGGGTTTAGGTGGGATGATGAAGCCGGAGGTGGTTTATGGGAACACGAAGGACGTTCAGTCGCGAGTTCAAGCTTGAAGCGGTGCGACTGGTTAACGAGCGCGGTGTAGCGGTGACGCAGGCGGCCCGTGATCTGGGGCTGCATGAGAACGTGCTGCGCAAATGGGTACGAGAGCTGGTGGCCGATCCGCAGCAGGCGTTTCCCGGGCAAGGGCAGATGAAG